>JBBRHN010000176.1:0-5730 GCA_038222685.1 Chthoniobacterales bacterium
AGACGACCTTCGAGTGCCCGCTCGCGCTCCCGCAGGTTGGCGACGGTGAGCCGCTGCTCGTCGAGTTCAGCCTCGACAGACTTCGCCACGTCCGCCAGCTGTCGCGCGGCGTCGAGTTGAGAGACAAGCTCGCTCTTTCTTTCGGAAAGCTCCTTAATGTTCCTCGTCTGCTCGGCGAGCTGCAACTCAAGGGCCTCTGACGCAACCAGACGAGCGCGCAAACCGGCTTCGCTCTGCGCGAGGGTCTCCATCTCCCTGCGCTGATCGACAAGCTGCAACTCAAGCTTCGCCGTATGGGTTGATTCTGCCTGCGCGGCGGTGAGTTGTGCCGCCAACTCGCGTTCGCGTTCAACGAGATTTTCCAGATTCGCACGTTGCCCGGCAAGTTGGGCTTCGAGTTGTTTCGCGTCGGCAGACTCCGCCCGAGCGGAAGTCAATTGCTCAACCAGTTCGCGCTCGCGCTGACCGAGAGACTCAATCGTTAGGTGGTGCGCGGCGACTTGCGCGGAGAGTTGGTTGGCGCGGACAAATTCCGCGTGGGCGGACGACAGTTCGGCAAGCAGATCGGATTCGCGTTGAGAGAGCTTTTCAAAAGAAGCGCGATGTTCGGCGATCTGGGCATCCAGCTCTAAAGTTCGGGCGACCTGCGTGCGCAAATCGCTCTCGCTTCGAGCGAGTGCTTCGAGAGCCGTGCGCTGGGTGGCGAGGTCGGCTTCGAGTTCAGGGATTTGTTGCGCATGAACGCGCAGGCTGGCAAGGTCGGTTTCGAGGGACTGTGCTCGCGCGAGAGCTTCCTCGAGGCGGGAGGCTTGATCGGTGGATTCGGCCTCACGACCATTTGTTTGTGCGGATTCGAGGCTGCCTACGAGGTGATCGCGTTCTTCGCGGAGCTCTTGGATTTCGCTCTCGCGAGTGCCGATCTCCTCGGAAAAACCGCTGGCCAGCGAGAGCTCGTAAAGCGCCTGCTCCAGATCGGCGGAAAGGGTGCGCTCGCGTTTACTCAACGAATCGAGCGATGCCTGTTTTTGCTCGAGTTCGCTTTGCAGTTGCATCGCCCACACTCGCGATGACCATGCCCACTTGAGAGCCGCGCGTTGCTTGCTGCCGGTTTTTCCGACAGGCGCGACCGCCGGGCGTGCGGCGGCAAGTTCAATCGCCGCGGACTCCTCGCGACGGAGTGCTTGCTCGAGGTCCGTCTGGAGTGCGAAGACATGCGCAGATTTAACCTGGGCTTTTTCGAGCTCGGCGGTGAGGAAGCTCTCGCTCTCGCGGAGTTTTTCAAGCGCGGCACGCTGTTCGGCAACCTCAGCCTGGTACGATTGCGCGATGGCGTTTTCAACCTGAAAATCTTCGAGATGAGCGGCTAGTTTCTCGGAATGAGCCCGAGTTTCTGCCAGGTCTTTCTCCAAAGACGTCGCCACGTCCGCCCGGCCCCTGATCGTCACCATCTCGGCCACGAGCGACTTCTCGCGGTGGTGGAGTTGCTCAATTTCCATCCGATGCTGCTCGGCAATCTCGCTCTGAAACGCCATTGCCTGCCCAGCCCGGTTGCGCGTTTCTTCCAGCTGCAACTTCAGGATGTCTTCGCGGCTTTGAGCCTGCCCCAGCGCCGATTCTTTTTCCGCGATGAGTGCCCGAAGGTGCAAGATCGCCTCTCCTGGCGCAGTACCCCCATCAAGCTCGATCGGCACTGGCTCCGCAACCCCCGCAGGCAATGACTGCGGGACTTCCTGCGAGCTCGTTTCTCCAATGGATGTCATATCAGGTTGATAATGATTCGTTTTACATACTTCGCGAAGCTAGGGACTGCAAGCGTAAAATGCCGTGCTCCAAGCTAAAGCGTCTGGTTGCGCGAATGTTCGACAGCCGCTCCGAAAGCGCAAACCTATACACGAGTTTGCTCGACGACGTGAAGAGCAATTTTGCCGCAAACTTCCGTGGAATGCTCGAACCATTCGCGGCGGACGCGGCGCTTAAGATCGGACAGGGACTTGTGTCGCCCCTTCAGGAGATTTTCCATCGATCCAGTGTCGAGTCCGCTGAGCCCGGCCTCCAAGCGCAAGCTCGCAGCCAGAAGGCGGCGAAGCCGGTAAAACGGGAGATAGTGATCTGCCTCGAGGTGCTCGCGACAGCTCAAAAAGACATCCAAGGCCCGCGCCCAGTCCGACCCGGACAACAGAAGTTGCCGCAGTTCCAAGAGAGAATCCCAAGACGAACTCGGCGTCGCGTGAAAGAGTTCCTCAACAATCCGCGCCGCGTCGCGCCGCCAGTCGCCCGTTTTAATTGTGTGCACAACGTCTAAATTACCGAGATGAGACGCGTTCGCAACAAACAAAATGCGATTATTTCAGAGCGAGGCCCGGTTTTAGAGATTTTTGAGAAAGCTACGAAGCATCCAGAGGGTTTTTTGGTGAACTCGGATGCGGCCAATGGCGAGATCCTGGGTTTCGAGATCGTTAGAGGCGCCAGCTGCTTCGCGGAGGGAGAGGGCGTTGGCGACGAGAATCTCGTGGGAGTCGATGAGATGTGCGACAAAATCCTTGGCAGGAGCTGGCCCAGACTCCATTTCCGAAATCGAGGAGAGTTTGGCGAGTGCGGCGAGACCGCCTGGCGAAAAAACGTCGAGGGCGCGGAGGCGTTCAGCGACGTCATCAACGGCTGTGAAGAGTTCCTCGTATTGGCTTTGAAAGGCAACATGAAGCTGGAAAAAGCTCGGCCCCTCCACGTTCCAATGCGCGAGATGCGTCTGCCCCATCAGAGAGTAGGAATCAGCAAGGAGCGTTTTGAGATTTTTCGTTACGGCGGAGGATTCGGTTTTGGTCACAGCAGTGGTTGTCATAACTCCGTCTATAACCCCGTTCCTGGATCCGTGCAAGGCCCCCGTCCCATAAAAAGTGAACCGGTCGCGAGCATTCGACGAACCACTCATCAACTGCCCGATTACCGGACGGCAAACAAAAACCCGAAAAACGAAAAACCTGAAAATCCAACGTCTCCCATCGCTCATCCTAGCCACGGCGCTCGTCGCCGGGGCACCATTACTCCACGCCGGCCAAACCTTCATGGTTTCTTGCTGCCATAACCCGCTTCTCGCGCAAAAAACAAGCGACGCCATCGCGGTGGCGATGGCGTCGTTTTTTGCGCGCGGCGGTTGCCAACTCCGACGCTATGCTTATGTTAATTCGAAAACTGCGATGATTCAACATCTCGACGACTCTTCCGGACAATCCGTTGCGACTGCCGCTGCGCAGGACACCGAGCGCGACGCGGGCCGATCCATTTTTGAAGACCTCATACGCCGCGACCAAAGCGGACTCGCCGCTCTCTCCGATAAGTATGGTCGCATCGTTTTTTCTCTCACTTCAAAAATCCTCCCCAACCCGCGCGAGAGCGAGGCGGTTACGCAGGGCGTCTTTTTGTCGCTTTGGAGGAGTCCGGCCTCGGACGAACCGGGAAACAACATCATCCCGTTTTCACCCCCAAGATCCTGGATCCCTTGGGCCATAGCCGCAAGCTTCGCCGTCTTCGCGGGCGTTTTGATGTTCCAAAACCTCGGCCTCCAGACGCGTGCGACTGCGGTCGCCGAGGAGGCTACTTGGTCCTGCGTGCAGCTTTCCGTCCTACAACCCACGCCAGAAGCTCCCGGCGCGACGGCTCGCATCCCGTGGAATCCAATTGCCGAACAAGGTCGCCTCTGGACACCGAATCTCCCTCAGTTCCCTGCCGACAAATCCTATCAACTCTGGGTCATCGAACCCGGCCTCTCGAACGAAATCCCCTTCCGCAACACTCAACCCAAAGGGAGTGCCACCAAGTTCGCGGTCACCATCGAGCAGCGAGGCGGAGTTCCCATTCTTGCCGGGCCGGCTGTGCTCGTAGGCGAAATCGAGAGCTGATGGCAAAGACTCTTTGCGACTGGTCGAAGAGGGACATTGAACGGGACTTCCTAAAACTTGCGGCCATTGTCGGCACTCCCCGATTCGCGTGCCGCAAGTGCGCTCGTTCGGCCTGTGCGTCGAAATATCTCTGCAAACCTCGCAGATTCGCGTCGGAGACTCGACCGCAAATTCCTCCAAATGAAGAGTCTGCCAGCTAAAAGCAAAAAAAAGACCTGACAAGTAGAATTTCGCGTGCTAGATTCATTCCCTCATGCTTATGCAAAGGAAAAGTGCGTTTTCTCGTCGTCTTCCTGATTTGGTGACTGAAGAGCTTGTCGCGGTGTTGTCAAAAAAGAGTTCGTTTGAATTCAAGCAACTCTTCGACGTGGTTCACGAAC
The DNA here is from genome assembly GCA_038222685.1 of Chthoniobacterales bacterium. GTDB lineage: Bacteria > Verrucomicrobiota > Verrucomicrobiia > Chthoniobacterales > Terrimicrobiaceae > JBBRHN01. The sequence continues at coordinate 4,277 of JBBRHN010000176.1, forward strand.
GTCTCAGGGCCCGCAATGCAGCCAGTGGAGGCGAGGAAATGCTCCGCCTCCGCGCCTACGAAAAACTCCAAAATTTGGTCTCTCGCGGGATGGTCAAGAAAACAGGCAAGAAATACAAAGGTCTCGCCGCCCTCTCGAAAGCCCTCACCCCGCCGGAGCCGATCCCGCTTCCGGTCGCGGCAGGCAGCGGCGTCCGCTAACCAAAACTCTCGCCAACTGCCATCGGACGCCCGCGTAGAAAATTCGCGGCGGAAAGTCGCCTGCGGCCGTCGAGTTGCACTTCTTCTAAAACGAGGCATTGCGCCCCGGTGGCAACGCGGATGCCGTCGGCGGTGACGGCGAGAATTGTCCCGGGCACCCCTTCCCCCTCCGCGACCTGCGCGCGGTGAATTTTGAGATGCTCGCCCGAGACGGCAAATGTTGTCCATGCCCCGGGCCAGGGCGTCATGGCACGCACGCGGCAATCCAGACGGCACGCCGAATCGCTCCAATCTAGGAGTCCGTCGGTTTTTTTGAGCTTTCGCGAATGCGTCGCGAGTCCCGTGTCTTGAGCGACGCGCGGCGCCTTTCCAAGCTCGACAAGCGAGAGAGCTCGCAGAAGCGGCTCCGGAGCAAGCTCCGCTAGCCGGTCGTGCAGTTCACCCGCGGTCTCACGAGCACCAATCGGCGCGCGCTCAATCCACAGGATGTCACCAGTATCCAACCCCTCGTCCATAAACATGATCGTCACCCCGGTTTCCTCATCGCCGCTCAATATCGCCGTCTGGATCGGAGAAGCTCCACGATGCCGGGGAAGAATCGACGTGTGGACGTTCAGACATCCGAACTTCGGAATCTGCAAAACCGGCGCCGGCAGGATCTGACCGTAAGCCACAACAACCATTACATCGGGTGCGAGGGCACGGAGACTTTCGACGGATTCCGGCGTGCGAATCCGCTCAGGCTGAAAAACCGGTAAGCCATTTTTGAGGGCCTCGGATTTGATCACAGAGACCCGCGACTTGAGATCGCGGCCCGCCGGCCGGTCGGGTTGCGTGACCACACCGACGACCTCGTGCGGCGAAGCGCAAAGTGCTCGAAGCGATGGGAGACCAATCTCCCCGGTGCCGCAAAAAACGAGACGCATAGTGCCTCAGAACTGCGCAGGCATCCGCCGTGCCGGAGAACGTGACATCGTGAGATCTCCCGCCGTCACCTCGCGCTGGCCGAGTGAAGCGGAACAACCCGTGCAAAGATAATCGAAGACCTCCGTCTCCGGCAGCACCAAGAGAAGGCGCTCGCGCACAGGCATTGCTTTGTTGCATTTGTTACAAAACAACGACGAGGCGCGAAGGTTCTCAAACTGGCGCATGGCTCTATTGCGGGAGCTCCGCGAAATCAGCCCGCGTCGCGAGATCGTTTGTGATGTGGGTGAGAATGCTCTGCAGCACGTAAACCGGCGGCTCAGATGCGTC
>JBBRHN010000177.1:0-5701 GCA_038222685.1 Chthoniobacterales bacterium
GAGGAGTTCGGAGAGGTCGGTGAAGCCTTCAAAAAAAATCATCTGGGCGCCGCCGTCGAGGAGCGCGCCGATTTGCTCGCGGAAAATCGCTTCGGCGTCCGGGTGTTTGGCGATGGGGAGCGGGCCCACAGATCCTGCAACGGTCACGTCACGGCCTTTCATTGCCTGTCGCGCGATTTGCGAGGCCTGCCAGTTGATTTCGTTGACATGCTTTTCGAGCCCGTGAGCAGCGAGCGCGAGGGAGTTGGCGGCGAACGAGTTCGTGCGAATGATTTCCGAGCCTGCGTCTGCAAAGGCCGTGTGAACTTCGGCGACGATCTCAGGAGCTTCCATGCAAAGTGCTTCGACAGGGCTGCGCCGGGAGGCAAGAATCGCCCCAATGCGGCCGTCGGCGAGCACGACGCGGGATTCGATTTTTTCTAAAATGCTCAAGCGATTTTCCGCTTCCTCAACACCAGCCAATACGAGGCGGCGTAGGTTCCGACGCAAAAGAGAAAAGTCACGCCGAGCGCGAGCGGAATCCCCGGCAACCCGCTCACTGCCTGGCCTCCGAGCGACTGGCGAATCGCCGCGACGCCGTAGGTCACGGGATTCAACGCGCCAATCCAGCCGATAATCGAATTGCCCTGCGGTAGCGGAAAGAGCGCGCCGGAGACCATCCAGAGCGGCATCAGCACAATGTTCATAATCGCGTGAAAACCCTGCGTGGAATCCATCGGCCATGCAACGAGAAATCCGAGACCGGTCATGCTGAACCCCACGAGTATAAACGAGAGAAAGAGCGTGGGCAGGAGAGCTGGCGGAAACGAGATTCCGGCAAACGGCGCGAGCACACAAAAGAGAATCGCTTGGCCGACGGCCAGAGTCGTGCCTCCGAGAAATTTCCCAAAGACGATTGCTCCCGGCGAGACCGGCGCCACCAGCACACCTTGCAGAAAACCTTCCCGCCGATCTTCAATGATCGAAATCGTCGAAAAAATCGCCGTGAAGAGCATGATCAAAACCAGCGTCCCCGGAAAAAAATACGCAGCGTAGCTCATCCCCGCCGCACCCGGCGCCGAGAACGACGGAGTGAATCCGGCTCCGAGCAGAACCCAAAAAACCAACGGCGTCGCGAGCGCTCCGATAATCCTGTTTCTCTGACGAAGAAAGCGAACGACATCGCGATGCCAAAGTGCGAGCGAGGGACGCCAGAAATGCGTGTTATTCATGAAAACGGCATCCGGTCTGGAAGAGAAAAACGTCCTCCAGCGTGGGTTTGGAGACGGTTGTTGAGAGGACGACCGGCGCGAGAGCCGTTGTAACGCGGGCAGCGATGGCGTGGGCGTCGGAGGTCGCGGCGCGGACTTCACCCTCGATGATCTGAGGGCTGAGGGCGCACTCATCGTTTAGAAATTTCGCGACCCTTTCCTCTTCCCGCGTCGCCACGCGCAGAATCTCCGGTCCCGTCGTTTGCAAGAGCTGCTCGGGGGAATCGCACGCAATGAGGCGTCCCGCGTTGAGAATAGCCACACGGTCGGCCTTGGCGGACTCATCCATGAGGTGACTCGTAAAGACCACCGTCATGCCATGCTCTTCCCGAAGACGGACGAGAACGGTCCATAGGTCAATGCGGGCGGATGGATCGAGTCCCGTGGAAGGTTCATCGAGGAGAAGAATTTCGGGGCGCGCGAGCAGACACTTTGCGATCTCGGCGCGCCTTTGCTGTCCGCCCGAAAGCGTTTCGACGATCTCATCAAGCTTTTCGTCGAGACGGAGCGAGGCGGAGGCCGCTTTGATTCGCGACCGGAGCTCTTCACCATGCAAGCCGTGGAGAGCGCCTCCGTATTTGAGGTTTTCGCGAACGGTCAATTTTTTGTCGAGGCTCGGCGATTGGAACACGACGCCGATTTTTGTGCGGACACCCGAAGGATCGCGAACCACGTCGCAGCCGCCCACTTCAGCCTGGCCGCCATCGGGAGCGATCAGTGTTGAAAGGATTCGGAATAACGTGGTTTTTCCGCTGCCATTGGGTCCAAGAAGTGCGAAGATCTCGCCGCTCTGCACGGTGAGATCGAGTTCGTGCAGGACGGTGCGATCTCCGTAGCGTTTCTCCAGTCTCGATATGCGAATGCCGCTCATGGGAGTTTTAACTTGGCAATCGCTTCCATTACGCGATCTCCGAGAAGTTGATACGCTTCGCGAGAGGCTTCGAGCTCGATAGATTCAAAATAAAGCGGCTCGCCGATGACGACCGTCACAGGTGAAAAATGCGGCATCTTCGCATTTTTAGGAAACGCTTCGAACGCCCCGAAAATACGCATTGGCAAAACCGGCGCGCCCGTCTTCGCTATCACCAAACCGATGCCGGCACGCCCGGGCTGAAGATTTCCGTCCTTCGAACGCGTGCCTTCCGGGAACAACAGGACTCCATTTCCCTCACGGATTTTTTTGATCACTTCGCGCAGCGCCGACATGTCGTTGCCGTCACGATCGACAGTAATAACAAACAATGCAGTAAAAAGCGGACCAAAAAAGGGCCACTTCAGCAACGTCTTCCGAGCTAAATAATAAACTCCACGGCGACTGCAAATCCCGGCAAGTGGCGGATCGATGAAACTCGTGTGGTTAACCGCCAGAATCAGCGGCCCTTGCTCGATCATCCGCTCCGGGTGGATCACCCGCATTTGGAAAAACAGCCGCGCGAAGAGTTTCGCGAGGTTATAGAAGATGTTGTAAACGATTGTCACAGGTTGCGCGGGCTCAGTCCGCCCTTTTCCAAGTGAGAGAGAATTTCTTCAACGACGCCATCTAACGTCAGATGCGATGTATCGACGACATTCGCATCGGGAGCGCGCATGAGCGGAGCGGCACTCCGCGAAGAATCCATACGATCACGCGCCGCGATCTGGTCATCCTGCCCCTCAGCCGCCCGCCGCTTTTGGCGAATCTCGGGTGAGGCATCGAGATAAAATTTATACGGCGTCTCGGGAAAAACCGCGGAACCTATATCACGCCCTTCGATCACGACTGAACGCTTCGCCGCAAGCTCGCGGAGGTGGGCGGACACCACGTCGCGCACAGCTGGAATCGCCGAAACGGATGAGACACTTCGGTTCACACGCTCATCGCGAAGCGAGGCGTCGGGGGTGCGGCCGTTGATCTGTAAAGTTGCCTCTCCGTCATCGCTCAAACTGCAAAGCACAGACGCGTGCTCGATGGCGTGTGCCACAGATGATGTGTTTTCGGGGTCCGTGCCTTGTCGGAGGACTTCCCAAGTGACCGTGCGATACATGCTGCCGGAATTAATGTAGCCAAATCCCAGCCGCGCCGCGACGCGACGAGCAACACTGCTTTTTCCCGAGGCGGCAGGCCCGTCAATGGCAACGACAATCGTCATTCGCCCTTTCTGCCGCGTCCGCGCCGATTGTCGAGCGAGGAAATGACCGGCGTTGCCCGCCCCACCCCGGCCCCTTTCATCACGTTCCGCAGAGTCTCCGCAAACGTCGGGTAAGAGGTCTGCACGCAGGCTGTATCTTCGATAATCGTCTCTTTCGAGGCAAACAGACCTGCGATTGCGAATGACATCGCGATTCGATGATCACCGAAACTTGGCAACCGCGCACCTTTCAAAGGGCTGCCCCCCGTGATCGCCATCCCGTCGGGAAACTCCTCAACAGTCACGCCCATCGCTCGGAGGTTGGAGGCCACCGCGGCAATTCGATCCGTCTCTTTCACGCGCAGCTCGGCGGCGTTGCGGATAATCGTCGTGCCCTCGGCCAATGCCGCAGCGACAGCGATCACCGGGATCTCATCGATCACGTTCGGAATCTCGTCGCCCTCGACCACGGTCGCCCGGAGCGGTCCGCCTTCGATATCGATCGTCCCACACGGCTCGCCATGTTCGGCGGAGTCGACCACCTCCCGAATGCGCGCCCCCATTCGAATCAGCACGTCGATAATTCCGGTGCGCGTCGGGTTGAGTCCTACCCTTTTCACCAGCAGCCGCGCTCCGCGTTGAGCGGCCGCAGCGACAAGCCAAAACGCCGCACTCGAAATATCGCCCGGAACCACAAAATCCTGCGACTCGAGCACCTGCCCTCCTTGCACAGTCACGCGAATCTCCTCGAGACGCCGGTTTGCATCGCGCACTTCCTCGCGGCGGCAGTTAACTTGATAATGCTCAAGCATCCGTTCCGTGTGATCGCGTGATCGCGTTTCCTCAATCACCGTCGTCTCGCCCTTCGCAAACAAACCGGCGAGCAGAACGGCACTTTTCACCTGTGCGCTCGCGACCGGAAGCCGGTAAGTAATTCCGTTTATCGGACCGCCATCCACAACGAGGGGAGGACATTCCTTGTCCCCCTCCGCCTTCAGCAATGCTCCCATGCGCTGCAACGGCTCAATCACGCGACGCATCGGACGCTTCGAGAGCGACTCGTCACCGATCATCCGGCACCGAAAGCTGCTCGCTGAGAGCAGCCCGGACATCAGACGCATCGTCGTGCCGGAATTTCCACAATCGATGTCCCCCTCGGGCTTGCGGAAAATACCGCGACAACCCTCCACGATAACCGTTCCCGGCTCAGGATATTCGATTCCCACGCCGAGTTGCGCCATCGCTTTGGCCGTGCTTCGGCAGTCCTCTCCCTCAAGAAAATTCGTGATGACGCAGCGTCCGTTGGAAATGGATGACAGAATCACCGCACGATGCGAAATGCTCTTGTCTCCGGGCACGACGATTTCTGTTTCGATGCGAGGGGCTTTGCGCACCCGGAACAAATTGGTGTCTCGCGCCGCCTTCATGCTTGTCGTCGTTGGTAGGATTTCACGACGCGGGCCTCTTCGAGAAAGGCCTCAACCGCCTCGCGGTCGTCGCTCTCGAGGGAGGCTTTGAGATTCGTAAGTTCGACCATGAGATCTTGGACAGAATTCACCACCTCGGCACGATTGCCGAGCAGGATTTCTGCCCACATCCCTGCCGGCCCCCCCGCGATTCGCGTGGTATCGCGATATCCGTTACCGACAAACTCCTCAATTTCGGCCTCGTCGCGATTCGCCGCATGCACAAGCGCGGCGGCCACGGCGTGCGGGAGGTGGCTCGTGCGGGCCACGATCCGGTCATGCACCGACGGACTCAGCTCCCGCAAATCACAGCCGGCACTTTTCCACAGTTCCCCCGCTTTTAACAACGCCGTCGGCTCCGATCTCGACGTGGGTGTCAGGATGCAAACCGATCCATCAAAAAGATCCGCACGCGCCGCCGCGATTCCGCTTTGCTCCGAGCCCGCCATGGGATGCGCTCCGATGAATCGCCCGCCCAGGTCCCCCTCGAGCCTCGCCACAATGCTAGCTTTTGTGCTGCCCGCGTCCGTCACGACGACGTCCGGCGAAAGCAACGGGGCAAGCTTAGATCCCGAGGCCTCAATCGCCTCCGGCGACGTGCAGAGAACCACGATTTCCGCACCCTTAACGGCGTGCGCCAGGTCAGTCGTCACGACGCAGCCGGGGAGGTGCTTGTTAACAGTCGCCACCGACTTCTCACGACGCGTCCAAAGCGAAATTCTAGCAGCGGGATCCACACGCCGGATCGCCAACGCCAGCGAACCGCCGATTAAACCGGGCCCGAGAATCGCGACAGTCCGGCTCAGGGAACGAGAAAAATCTTACCCGAGTAAGGGCACTTCACTTCCGTGCCGGGAGGAAACCCGCGCACATCAAC
>JBBRHN010000178.1:0-5674 GCA_038222685.1 Chthoniobacterales bacterium
AACCGGGTTGATGAACTGCTTGGGCTGCTCCGCCATTCCGCTGGCGACGGCGTAGCTCCAGAATTGCTTGGAGTGCTCGAACTGTTCGAAGATCTCGATGACCTTGGCGGGGTTGACCGAGCCATCTGCCTCGCGCTTCGGGGTATAACTGAGCTCACAAATGCCTGCGTGTCCGGTGCCTGCATTGTTCCAGCCATCCGAGCTCTCTTCCGCGAGGCCATCGGTCACCTCATAGAGCTGGATGGAAAGTTGTGGATCGAGGCGCTTTAGCATCACGCCAAAATTGGACGAAATGATCCCGCTGCCGATGAGGATCACGTCGGGGTTTACGATATGGGTAGAGGCGAGCATTGATTGCATCTGGTATTGTTACTGAAAAGGCGGGCCCGGTGGATTCAAGAAATTCGCGTGGGTGTATGGGCAAATAGTGTCCTGGTTACACAAGATCATACCAACACTCTCATGATATGAAGGATCGCGTTATCGGCAATAGATTGTTCAAAAACGTCATCGGGATTTTGACTGCGATTGGATGAGTGAAGCCCTCGGCGAAAAAAGCACCTTGCCCCTCAACGTCTCGCGCTGCGGACTCCGGGATGTATGAGATTTTTGCCCAGCGTGAAGTCACGAAAGTCGTCAGGATTGCGGGTCAAAAGTCCCCAGCCGCGCACCTCCGCATGCGCACCGATCCAGAAGTCTCCAAGCACCCGTTCGCGTCGCCCCCCTCGGGCACGATAACTTCGGTGAGCTTGTGCGGCCCTCCAGGCGATATCCTTGTCAAACGAATCAAAGTGCCACCCGACAAACTGTCCATCCAGATCCCTCTGGCGGCTGCGTCCCACTCCAGTCTCAGCGTAGATGACAGGATTGTAAGCCAGTGTATCGACGGAACCAAAGTGCGCCAGCTGTCTCAGCGACCAATCGAACCATTTGGGATCTCGGGTGGCGAGATCCAGCAGGATGCACGTATCGACCAGCGTCACTCGTGACCCCTCATCTCGCGCAGCAATTGATCCGACGTGGCCCCTTGCCCCAGCGTGCCCACCCACCGTGCGGCGAGTGCCTCGCCCTTGCTTGTGTTTGATGCCGGGGCGACTGCGATCACTGACCGACCCCCATGCTCGATTATGAATGTCTCGACTTCCTCGTTGGGCTTGATGCCAGCCTCCATGCGCAAACGAAGCGGCAGCGTGATCTGGCATTTGCTGGTCGTTTTCATAAGTATTACTTTCACACTTAAATACTCTTACTTCAAGAAAAATCCCGCCATCACCGAAAACTTGCAGCGTGACCCTCGCCGCCGGCGCGTCTAAGCCTCAGGCCAATGAACGTCTGCCTCATGCTCAAGGCTCCGCGCCCGGGATTTGTCAAAACCCGCCTCGCCCGCGATCTTGGCGACGACGAAGCAACGGCGGCTTACCGGAGTTTGGTTGAAGTCCAAATGCGCGCCCTTCCCGCCGCCTGGGACGTCCACATCGCCTTCGCTCCCGATGATGCCGCCGCCGAGATGCGCGATTGGCTCGGCTCCCGCCCAGACTACTTTCCTCAATGCGATGGCGACCTGGGGGATCGCCTCACCTACGTCGCGCAAACGATCACGGGCCCGCTGATTTTTCTCGGCGGCGATTGCCCGGAACTCACCACCACACGACTCGAAGCCGCAGCGACCGAATTGGAATCCGCCGACATCGTCATCTGGCCCGCGCTCGATGGCGGATATTGCCTCCTCGGCATCAAAAAACTGATCCCCGACATTTTTCAAGAAATCGCGTGGGGCGCGGAAACCGTTTTCCGCGAAACACTCGCCCGCATTCCCGAAGGCCTCAGCGTCCGCCAGATGTCACCGGCGTTGGAAGATGTGGACGATCTTGCGTCATGGCAGCGCGCCCTCGGCAGCGGCTGTATGCAAACGCGATGACGATGGGCCACCAAAGGAGCGCCCACTCTCCCGTCGTGAGCCGCCAGAAGTCTTCCGATGTCGCCTGTCGGTGCTCCATCATGAAGTAGAGTCCGCCTGTTACCCCGGCCACTCGGAACGCCAGATTTCCCGTCGCGCAGGCGAACGGAATCGCCCACGTGAAATACCATGCGTGAACGGCGGGGGAGATCAGGAAGAGACAAAAAAACGCGTCCTCGCCGAAGCGCGCGAAGTTTTTGCGAACTAGGATGAGCACAACGATGGCGAGCGCAAAAGGCATGATGAACATCGTATTCTCCTGCGCCGTTTCCGGTCGAAGCCACTCGACAATTCTGGGCAGAAACTCCGCGCTTCTCGCATAGGTGACCATTTGAACCGGCGCGAGTTGGTGGATTCCGTCCTTACCCCAGAACCACGCCAGTGCGAGCGAATACGGCAAGATTCCGAAGAGGCCGCCAACGAAAGCCGTTTGCCATTTTCCTTCGCGAACGAGCCGCCACACGGCGAAGGCCAGCAATGGTGCCGCCACATACTTGATTCCGATCGCCACGCCCAACCATGCACAGGCCCGCAGCGGACGATGGGCATCCCAGGCCAGCCAGCCCAGAACCATCGCCAGCAGAAGCAGTGCATCGAAATGCGCACCTCCGGCAAAACAATAAACCACCAGCGGACTCAGCGCATACCAAGCCGCACGGTCGGAGCCGAATTTTCGCGCCAACACAAAAATAACTCCGAGATCAGCCGCGACCAGCACGCTTTTGAAAAACCAAAGGCTGCTCGAAATCGCCGCGAGTCCGGCAAAAAACAACAATACCAATGGCGGATATGCGGCCGTAAGGTCGGGATGGTTGATTTTTGATCTCCACCAAACGTCGAGCCCGTCGAGGAGCGGGGAGTTTGGCGGGACCAAAAACGGATTGTGTCCGTGAAGCTGCATCACGCCTTCCCAAATATAGCGCCAGACATCCGTCCCAGGCTCCATCGGAAACGCCAGAGCGCGGACAATCAGTGCTACCGCGAAAAGCGTGCCCCACTGCCAGCGAGAGAACGCCGAGACGATGTAGCCCATGCTCGCCAGCGCAAAGCCGGCGAGAAACAGCGGCACACGACCGGGCACCGAAAACTCGCCGTTTGGCGTCATTAGCGCCGCGCCGGCCACCATCAATAGCAACGAAATCGCCACCCCGAACCGCCCGAGAAAAAACCGCCCGAGTGTCGAGAGGATGATCGTGCCAGCCATCACCGTCCCGCGAAGATTGCCCGAAACTTTCGAGACGCCTACCCGCCTCTTGAAATACCGCACAGGAATCTCCGTCGTCCGCAATCCGAGTTCGCAGGCCCGAGCCTGCATTTCCACCGTCCACCCAAATCCCCTGTCGCGCATGGCGATGTCGTCATAAGCCGTTCGCCGAATCAGCCGCATTGGACCGAGATCGCGAAACGTCTTCCCGTAAATCACCCACAGCAGAGCCGGTGCAAGCCAGTTGCCAAACTGCTGCGCAGGCGACATGACTGCCCGGCCTTCGGGTGTCGCCATACGATTTCCGAGCACTAAATCATTCGTTTTCGCGGCCTCAAAAAACTCCGGAATCGCCGCGAGATCATCACTCCCGTCCGCGTCACAAAATAGAATCCACTCCACGTCCAGCGGCAAATCCCGCGTGCCCGTCCAACATGCCTGACCATACCCCATCCGCGGCTCGGCCACGACCTCAGCACCGGCCTCGCGCGCCGCGACAGCCGTGCGATCCGTGCTCCCATTATCCACGACCCGCACACGGCAAATCCCCGTCGCTCTCAACGACGAAACCACTGTCGCAATGCTCCCCTCCTCGTTGCGAGCAGGAATCACCACAAGGACCGAGTCGAGCATCCGCAATAAACCTCAGCGCGACAACTCAAGCATGCGCCGAACGGAACGCTCGGCCTTCACGCGCACGTCCTCAGGAATGAGAATCTCCGGCTGCAAATTTGCCAAACAATCCCGCAGTTTTTCCAGCGTGTTCAACTTCATGTAACGGCAATCGCCGCATGAGCAAAGCTCCGTCGGACCCGGAATAAACAACTTGTCCGGAACCTCGCGACGCAGCCGGTGCAGCATTCCGCTCTCCGTCACGATAATGAACTCCCGCGCCGCCGAATCCCGACAATACGTCACCATTTTTTCCGTCGAACACACCTCGTCCGCCAGCATCCGCACCGCAAACGTGCACTCCGGATGCGCAACGATTTTTGCATCGGGATACTCCGACCGAATCCGCCCGATGCTGTCGCGCGTGAACTCGACGTGGACATAACAATTCCCCTGCCAGAGATCCATCGGACGCCCGGTTTTTTCCATCACCCACGCACCGAGATTTTGATCCGGCACAAAAAGAATGTTGCGGCCCTCCGGCGCGGACTCGACGATTTTCATCGCGTTCCCGCTCGTGACAATCACATCCGCCTGCGCTTTCACCCCGGCACTACAATTGATATACGCGATGACGTAATAGTTTTTCTCCGCATGCTCCGCGAGAAACGCCGCGAGCTTTTCCGGCGGACACGAGTCCGACAACGAACACCCCGCATTCATGTCCGGAATCACCACCGTTTTTTGCGGACTCACAATCTTCGCCGTCTCGCCCATAAAGTGGACGCCGCAGAACGCAATCACGTCCGCTCCGGTCTCCGCGGCCTTGTAGCTCAACCCAAGCGAGTCGCCCACATAATCCGCCAATTCCTGAATGTCCGCCGTCTGATAATTGTGCGCAAGGATCACCGCGTTCCTCTCGCGCTTAAGCTCAAGAATCTCCTCCACAAGATCGACGGAAACAGCAGCCATATCCATGACGATGCGCGAGAGTTCCCCCGACATCAAGTCCCGTCATCGCTCCCGCCGCGATCCCGATCCATCGAGCTCCGTTACATCACTTGATTACGCGCCCCGCTTCCCTGGGACACGCTTGATCAGTCGAGTCTTGCGGAGACGCATTTCGCCGCGCATGACATAGAGCACAAAGACTCGCGTTCCATCGTAGCGGTAATTTACCCGACAGGGGGCCTCGACAATCTGGCGGTAACGCGACCAACGCATCTCCGGCGGACGGGAGCCACTCTCGGGATGCTCCACAAGCTGCGCGACGTGCTGAAAGCCCCGTTGAACAAGACCGCGTGCTGCCTGCGGGTCGTCGAGAGCGATATAATCGGCGATGGCCTCGAGCTCATGGAGAGCCGGTTCGGTCCAGACTACTTCAGCCATCGCGCCATTCGTTTCTTGGCTTCGGCGTGGTTGACAACACGGCCCTCGTCAACGGCGCGTTCGCCGCGGGCAATCCCCTCCAGAATCCCAACCCGTCTGTTCAGCGTGTCAAACGCATCGACGGCCATGAGATACGCCGCTGGTTTGCCATGCTTCGTGATAAGCACAGGATGCGGGTCGGATCCAAGCGCAGCGATAATTTCCGTGGCCTTGCGCTTGAGTGTGGTGACAAGTTCCGTTCTCATGAAATGGCCTTTTAGTGTCATTCTTCCTCAGATCAAGAGCAGATACACCGATCTCCCCCAATCCCGCAGGGGTGCGAACAAAAAAGCCCGGTCACTGTCCATGAAGTATTCGAGCCAACCGGACGAATCCACGACGTTGGCGTTGCTCACAGGCGGTCGCCCTCCCGTTTAATGGAGGTATCCATCCCACGAAGGAAGCCGCGCATCTGCTGACTTGGCCGCACGGGAATAAACTCCATTCGATGATGGTATCGCATAACCCGGAGC
>JBBRHN010000179.1:0-5660 GCA_038222685.1 Chthoniobacterales bacterium
ATGCCCGAACGGGCGCTGCTGGAATCTGCGGGTGCGCGGTGGAAGTCCGGTTCTCACGTGTTTCCAACATGCCAGTTCGTGGTCGCCAGGGCGGACTTCCTGAAAGCGGCTGCGGGAAAGAAGCGCCTGCTGATGGAGACCCACTACCGCGCGACCCGGCGAGAGCTCGGGATTTTGGTCGACGACAGCGGTGAGCCCGAAGGCGGCATGTGGAATTTTGATGCCAGTAATCGGCGCACGGTTGCAGACTGGAAGCGCGATGGCGGTCAGCGACCGCTGCCTCGTTCGCCCTACCATTGCGACGCCCTCACGCGGGAAGTGATGGCTGACGTCGATCGGTGGTTTCCACACGCCTTCGGTTCCTCGGATTTATTTTCCGTCCCCGTGACTCGGGAGGAGGCATTGAGAGTGCTTTCGGAGTTTGTTGAACAACGTCTCGTGCGATTCGGCGACTATCAGGATCTCATGTTGGAGAATGAGCCCGGCATGTTTCACAGTTGGATTTCGGCACCATTGAATTTGGGTTTGCTAGGTCCTTTGGAATGCGTCGAGGCAGCCGTCGTGGCCTATCGGTCGGGCCGTGCACCTCTCGCGGCGGTCGAAGGGTTTGTCCGTCAAGTCATCGGATGGCGTGAGTTCATCAACGGTGTGTATTGGCTAAAAATGCCTGCCTACGCTGCCGTGAATGCGCTCGATGCCACGCAGCCGCTGCCCGAGTTTTTTTACTCGGGTCGCACGGAAATGAATTGCCTCCGCAAGGTGCTGGGCGAGGCGCACGACTCGGCCTACAATCACCACATTCAGCGCTTGATGATTCTCGGGAACTTCTTGCTCCTCGCGGGGGTGCGTCCGCAGGAAGCGCTCGCATGGTTTACCGAGATGTATGTCGATGCCTACGATTGGGTGATGGCTGCAAATGTCCTCGGAATGGCACTCCATGCGGACGGCGGTTTCATGGCGACCAAACCCTACGCTGGTGCGGCAGCTTATATCTCAAAGATGAGCAATTACTGCGGTGCTTGCGCGTTCGACCCAAAGAAAAAAAGCGGCGTCGGAGCCTGTCCGTTCAACCTGCTTTACTGGAACTTTTACGACCGCCACGCGGATCGATTTGCGTCGAATCCGCGCACAAGCATGATGGTGAGCGCGTGGAGAAAAAGGCCCGCTTCCGAGCAAAAGGCGATTCGTGACGATGCGGCGAAGTTCCTGCAAGGCCTCGCCGGCAAGTGATGGCTCAGCGGCTCTTGCGCTGGAAGTCGGCAATCGCGCGGTCGACCTCGCGGTCGGTGGCGCGTTTTTTGAGGTCGGCGCGTTTGTCGCCGGCGTCCTTGCCTTTTCCAAGGCCGAGTTCGACTTTCACGTGACCTTTTTTCCAATACATGCGCAGCGCGATGAGCGTGCGGCCGGAGCGCTCGACTTCGCCGACGAGTTTGTCGATTTCGGAGCGGTGAAGGAGGAGGCGCCGGATGCGTTTTGACTCATGCTGCTCGTGGCTGGCGCGCTCGTAGGGTTGAATGCCCGCCTCGAATAAACACAGGTTCCCTTCGTGAATGCGAGCGAATGCACCTTGGAGTGAGACGAGCCCGAGACGGATCGACTTGACTTCGGTGCCGCGCAATTCAATGCCGGCCTCCAGTTTCTCAAGGATATGATAATCCCTGAGACCCTTGCGATTGATCGAAATCTCCGAGGACATATGTGCGGCGAGCGACCGCTCGGGTCGATCAGAGCTTCAGCGCGATGACCGGAGCCACCCCGACTTTTCCTTGAGCGATTTCCGAAAGGGCGATGTCGGCGAGTCCCATGCGCGCTCCCACCTCAACCATCGGACGGCTTCCGGCGCTGAGCTGACGCACGCGGCGGGAGACCATGTTGATAAGCACTTGCGGTTCGGTAATCACTTTAGCGGCGTCTTCGAGGATATGGGCGTTCATGGAAATTTCGACACGGAGAGGTGCGCCGTAGCGGACTGGTGAAACTAGCGACGCCTTGCCGGGTGTCAATAACTTTTCAAAGATTTTCTTTGACATCCCACTCCGGGCCGCTAATCTCCTCACTCCCCGGCGACAGGATCGGGAATAACCGCAGGAGACTTACAAGTCGCTCGCACTGCAAAAACACCATGCAAAAAAATCGCAGCAAACGCTACCGGGCCGCTTCTGAACTCGTCGACGGCCACAAAAAGTATCCGCTCGCGGATGCCCTTAAGACTCTCAAATCCTTTCCGGCGGTGAAATTTGACCAGACGGTCACTCTTTCCATCAAGCTCGGCGTGGATCCCAAGCAGAGCGATCAAATGGTTCGCGGCACTTGCCCATTGCCCAACGGCAGCGGAAAAAATGTGCGCGTTCTTGTTTTCGCCACAGGTCAGTCTGCCGAAGCCGCCAAAGAGGCTGGCGCGGAATTTGTCGGATTCGAAGATTTGATTAAAAAGGTGTCCGCCGGTTTCTCCGATTTCGACGTTGCGGTCGCCACACCCAGTGCGATGTCTGAAGTCCGCAAACTCGGCAAGGTTCTCGGACCCCGCGGCCTGATGCCCAATCCTAAAACCGGCACAGTCACAGACGACACCGCCAAGGCTATCCGCGAAGTCAAAGCCGGTCGCGTCGAGTTCAAACTCGATAAAAACGCCAACATCGCCGTTCCCGTCGGTAAATTCTCTTTCAACGAGCAGGCCCTTTTCGAGAACGGATCCGCCGTGATTGATGCAGTCGTCAAGGCCCGCCCGGCTACGGCGAAGGGCTCCTTTGTCGAGACCATCACTCTCAGTGCCACAATGTCCCCGGGCATCGCGGTCGATCCATCCCCGTTCCTCAAGAACTGAACGCTCCGAACCTACTACTGAATCCATGAGACCCGAAAAGACTCTGATCGTTGCCGACATCCGCGAAAGGCTGAAAGCCTCGCCTTACCTTATTGTCGTCGACTACACCGGCATGAAAGTGCCGCACTTCGAAGAACTTCGCACCCGACTCGCCGCCGCTGGCTCCCGTCTGAGCGTCGTCCGCAATACTTTTTTGAAAATTGCCGCCGACGAACTCTCGATGCCCGATCTCAACGGCGCACTCGTTGGCCAGACAGCCGTCGTGACAGGTGACGTCGATATCTGCGCCGCGGCCAAGGTTCTCAAAACCTTCACCGCGGAGTTCCAAAAGCCTGCCGTTCGCGCCGCCGTTCTCGACAACAATCCGCTCACGCCCGAACAGGTCAACGAGCTGGCTAGCCTGCCGAGCAAGGATGTCCTCCGCGCCAAGCTTCTTGGCCTGCTACTCACTCCAGCCGGACAGCTGGTTCGCACCCTCAACGAACCCGCCGCCAGCCTCGCCCGCGTTCTTCAGGCCAAAGCCGACGCACTCGCAACCGAGGCGCCTGCACCCGTGGCACCAGAAGCCGAGGCGCCCGTAGTCGAAGCAGCAGCCGAAGCGCCGGCAGCTGAAGCTCCCGCAGCCGAAGCTCCCGCAGCCGAAGCTCCCGCAGCCGGAGGCGCCGCCTAGAAAAAACTTTCGTTCTCCGTTCGAAGCCGCGGTGCACGAATTCACAAACAAAACACAAAACCGGTTCCTTGTCGGTCGGGCGGCTGCCCGGCTCAAATGCCCTGAGGCTTCGGGGCGCGACGATACCAAAAAACACAAATAAAACCTATGGCAGATACATCAACACTCGTCGATCAGCTCAGTGGACTCACCGTTCTGGAGATTTCCGATCTGGTCAAACAACTCGAAGAAAAATGGGGCGTCAGTGCAGCAGCACCCGTTGCCGTCGCAGCAGCAGGAGGCGGAGCAGCCGCGGCAGCTCCTGTCGAAGAGAAGACATCTTTTGATGTCATCCTCCTCGAAGCCGGCGGAAACAAAATCGCCGTCATTAAGGAAGTGCGCGCCGCAGTCGCCGGCCTCGGTCTTGCCGAAGCCAAGGCTCTCGTCGAGAGCGCTCCCAAAGCCCTCAAAGAGGGTGTGACCAAGGAAGAAGCGGAAGAGATCAAAAAGAAGATCGAAGCCGCTGGCGCCAAAGTCGAAATCAAGTAATCCCACTCACAGATCCCCCGCAGAGAGAAAAAAGGATTTTTTTCCTTGACCTCTCTGCGGGATTCTCTAACTTCACCAATCCGCTGGAAGCCAAGGCCCTGTCATCAGACTTCATCACCGCTAGTCAACAAAAATCCGTCTTAAGGTCGGGGATAAATTCCCTTGCCTCATCAGACGGCTGTTTCGTTTTCCGAGGTGAAGGAGTTTTTGAGGCGGGGAAATCCATCAGCCAAAGCGTAACTACCGGCACCGCCATACGATCCCATCATGTCTGAACGCATTCACTTCGGCAAACTTCAGGAGGCCATCGAACCGCCCAACCTGATCGAACTTCAAATCAACTCCTACAACGAGTTCTTCCAGAAGGAGACGCCGCTGGCCAAGCGCAGGAATGTGGGATTGCAGGCTGTTTTCCGCGAATTTTTCCCCATCTTCGGGTTTGAAGATAAATGCTCGCTCGACTTCGTGAGCTATGAACTCGGCGACTCGAAGCTCTCCGCTCTCGACGCTCAACGCGAGGGGCAGACTTACAGTGCAGCACTCTATGTGACGTTCCGTTACAAAGACGAGCGTGCGACGAAGGAAGAGAAAGTTTACATGGGCGAGCTCCCGCTGATGACGCCTCAGGGCACGTTTGTCATCAATGGTGCAGAGCGCGTCGTCGTCTCCCAACTCCACCGCTCGCCGGGCATCTGTTTTGAAACTTCCGTCCACACAAACGGAAAAATCCTTCATGGTTTCCGCATCATTCCGGATCGCGGTTCGTGGATTGAGGTTCAGTTCGACACGAGCGATTTGCTTTACGTCTATCTGGATCGTCGCAAACGCCGCCGCAAGTTTCTCGCGACCACGTTCCTCCGCGCTCTGGGCCACCCGTCCGACGAGGATATCATCAAGCTCTTCTACAAAATCGAAGACCTCAAACTTACGCAATCGCTCGATGAGGAAGAGATCAGCACGAAGGTTTTGATCGCGGATGTCCGCGACGGAGAAATCACGGTCGCGCGGGCTTTTGAGCCGCTGAATGCCGCTACCATTCGCCAACTCATCACTCTCGGCCACAAAACCGTAAAAGTCGTCGATACGAAAGCGGACGACACGATCATCAAGTCCCTCAAAAAAGATCCCGCTCACGACGAGGACGAGGCTCTCAAAGACATTTACCGCAAGCTCCGTCCTGGCGATCCTCCAACTGTCCAAAACGCCCGCGGCATGCTCAAGCGTCTGTTTTTTGATGCCAAGCGCTACGACCTCGGACGTGTCGGACGCCACAAGATCAATCAAAAGCTCGGGCTCAAAGTTGCCGACGACGAGCGCATCCTCACGAAAGAAGACTTCGTTGCCGCGATGAAGTATCTCGTCCAGTTGCGTCAAGGCGAAGGCATGACCGATGACATCGATCACCTCGGCAGCCGCCGCGTGCGGACCGTTGGCGAATTGCTTGCCAACCAATGCCGCGTGGGCCTCGCCCGCACGGAGCGTCTTGTCCGCGAGCGCATGACCCTTTTTGATGCCGGCGTGGATCAAATTACTCCGCAAAAGCTCATCAATCCGAAATCGCTGAGCGCTGTTGTTCGCGATTTCTTCGGGCGCAGCCAGTTGAGCCAGTTCATGGATCAAACCAACCCTCTCTCCGAA
>JBBRHN010000180.1:0-5654 GCA_038222685.1 Chthoniobacterales bacterium
CCAACGGAGGCGCGCGAATGGCGTGTCGAAGGCTTCAAGCATTTGAACTAAAGCCACGCCAACCCGCAGCGAGAATCCCGCCCATTTTGCTGGGCCTCCTTCCGTTGGCAAAACAGCGGAAATCCACAAGCCGCCGGGATCGGAGATAAACGCACGCCCAAATCGCCCGCGGCCCCCACTCTGCGTCTCGGCTCGCACCGCGCTCCACGCACCAAAATCGCGTGCGAGATCGTTGGTGGAAACCGCAGACTCACACTCGAAAAGCCGCCAGCCCGCATCCCCGATTCCATTGGTGACCGTCATGGCTCGGAGGGCGCGTCGCCCGCGCGGGGCATCGTGCGATTGTGCCAGACCGAAAGCACGATGGAGACAACGAGAATCGTCCCGATCACGATGAGCGAAACGAATGCGTTGCCTTTAAACCACTCTTCAATTGGATGATGAATGCCGGCCAACATTTTGGCGCCGATGAAGAAGAGGATGAGGCTCACGCCGTGCTTGAGAAACTTAAACATGCTCATGATGCCCCGCAGCGCAAAGAAAAGAGAGTTGAGGCCGAGGACGGCGAAGACATTGGACGTGAGCACAACAAAAGGATCGTTGCTGATGCCCATGATGGCCGGAATCGAGTCCAACGCAAAAAGCACATCCGTGCTGCCGATCACGAGGAACACAAGAAATAGCGGTGTGATCGCAAAGCGACCGGACTGTCTCACCACCATGCGCCGGTTTTCCGGACCGGGATCGACAAGTGGCAGGCATTTTGCGGCGAGTCGATAGAGTAAATTTTGCTCCGGACGCACGTGCTCGTTCTCATCGGACGTGAGCATTTTCCAAGCCGTCCAAACCAGCAACCCGCCGAAGACATAGAGCAGCCAGTGGAACTTTGCGACCAACGCGATTCCGAACAAAATGAAAAGAATTCGCAGAAAAATCGAAAGGTAAATCCCGAGTTTAATGAGCTTCGGCTGCACGAATTCCGGCACGCCCATCAACGAAAAAATCAGGATGAAGACAAAAAGGTTGTCCACGGAGAGTGAATACTCGGTGAGGTAACCCGCCACGAAAAGCGTGGCATTTTCGGGGCCGTTGGGGTGCAAAAAATAGATCGCTGCGGCAAATCCCATCGCCACCGCAATCCAAACACCCGTCCACCGCACCGCCGCCGCCACACCGACAGCCGAATTCCGCTGCGTAATCACGAAAAGATCGAGCGCCGAGACCGAAACCACAGTCACCCCGAAAATCACCCACAACCATGCCAAGGAATCCATTGCACCGCATTTTCACAGTTTATAAGTGACCCGGTCAACCCGCATTGTTGTCAGCCGGGAAGCGAGGGACGAAGCTCGATAAAGATTTTCATTTTCGTTGCATAAACTGTTGCATTGCCGTTGAGAAAGGTTCAGAGTTCTCGCTATGAAACGTTGCACACGCCACAAGATCCTTATCGCAATCGGAACGGCCGCGGCCATCACGCTCACGTCAGGTTTTTCGCAAATCACGACCTTTACGGGAGGCAACGGGACTTCGAATTGGAATGATGCGGCAAACTGGAGCAGCGGAGTGCCGACAGCCTCATCGGTTGTGGAAATCAATGCGAACCCGTCTGGCGGTTTGCTCGAGATCGACAACGCCGGTCCCTCGGTGATCGCGTCTTTGAGAGTTCTGAGCGGGAATGTCACCCAGAACTTCAGAATCGCTGACGCCGATACCGTGGACTCTTTGAAGGTGAATGGAAACCTGACCAACGAGAGTTCCAGCACTGTAGCAGTCGAGTTGCCGTTTTTTGCGGGTGCAAACGCGACATGGACCGGACTGTTCAATTTCGGCGTCGCAGAAACGAAAGTCGGAACCAATCAGATCACGCTTGACAGCGGCGGAATTGGTTTTACGACAACCGGCAATCTAACGGTCGATATTGGAACAGGCATCTCCGAATACGGCAGGTTTCTCGGATCCTTCGGCCTAACGATGGCCGCCGGATCCAACGTCAACATCTCCATCACGGGTGCTTACACAGGCGTGGACGGCGACGTTTTTGATTTTCTCGTGACGGGAGGTTTTGGCCAAGCGACGCTGGATCTGAGCGGCGCAACACTTGGCGGCGGTCTGACTTGGGACACATCGCTTTTCGCCACCGAGGGCAAACTCTCAGTCGTCCCGGAGCCTAACACATTGGCACTTGTCGCGCTCGCACTAATCGCTTTCGTGTTCATGCCTCGCCGAGCGCCGGCAATGGCTGTCGAGAAAAAGCGCGTCTGATTCCGCCCGCCGCTTGACGAGCGCCATGGTTCTCGCGGAACATTACGTGCATGCGATACGCAGCCGCCTCCACCCGATACGACGAAATGATTTACCGCCGGTGTGGAGATAGTGGCCTCCATCTCCCTGCGGTTTCGCTGGGCCTGTGGCATAACTTCGGCGGGGTCGATGTTTACGAGAACTCCCGCGAGATGCTCCTCACCGCTTTCGATGCGGGGATCACGCATTTCGATTTGGCCAACAACTACGGCCCGCCGCCTGGCAGTGCCGAGGAAACCTTCGGCCAGGTGATTGCCAAAGATTTGAGGAGTTATCGCGACGAATTGATTGTCTCGACCAAAGCCGGTTATCGCATGTGGGCGGGGCCTTACGGCGAGTGGGGGTCGCGCAAATCCCTGCTCGCGAGTCTCGACCAGAGCCTCACGCGTATGGGCCTCGATTATGTCGATGTTTTTTACAGTCACCGCCCCGATCCCGGAACGCCACTTGAGGAAACGGCTGGAGCTCTGGCGCGCGCGGTGACAAGCGGAAAAGCACTCTACGTCGGCGTTTCCAGCTACTCCCCCGAAATGGCCCGGCGCATGGCCGACCTTTTGACGGAGGCCGGGATCTCTCTTTTAATCCACCAGCCCCGCTACAATCTCCTAAGCCGCGAGATCGAGGCTGGCCTGCCGGCGGCTCTCACCGAGCACGGCATCGGCTGCATTGCCTTTTGCCCGCTGGCTCAAGGCCTCCTAACAGACCGGTATCTCGACGGCATCGCGTCGGGCTCGCGCGCGAGTAAACCCCACGGATTTCTCAAGCCGGATCACGTCACCGAAGAGACGATGCGGCGAGTTCGAGCCCTTGCCGCCATCGCAGCAAAACGAGGTCAATCCCTCGCGCAAATGTCGTTGGCGTGGGTGCTCTCGAAACCGTTCATCACGACCGTGCTCATCGGCGCCAGCCGCACGGAACAAATCCTCCAAAACGTCGAGGCTACCAGAAATATCGTTTTTTCGGAAGATGAAACGACTGCCATCGACGCAGCCTGCGCTCTTTGAGCGCCCCGTCGGCTCGGGAATAAAGAGACGCTCCAATTCTCTCAATCCCATATGCTTAGACTCCTCGCCCGATACACTCACTGGCTCCACACACGCTGGCCTGCAGGAACGGTCGAACGGCTGCCGTCAGTGAAAGAGGATGGGACCACCAATGTCCCCGGCATCTGGATCGTTGGCGATCTCACGGGGATTCCACTTTTGAAGTT
This sequence comes from Chthoniobacterales bacterium, assembly GCA_038222685.1. GTDB lineage: Bacteria > Verrucomicrobiota > Verrucomicrobiia > Chthoniobacterales > Terrimicrobiaceae > JBBRHN01. Next base: position 3,515 of record JBBRHN010000180.1, read on the forward strand.
CGCTGCGGATTCCGGCGCGAAAGCCGCCCGTGCCGTTGCGGCCGAGCTTCCGCACGAGCCTTCGGCAACGATGCCCGACTTGGCCATCATCGGCGCTGGAGTTTCCGGCATCGCGGCGGCCATTGAAGCTAAACGGATTGGGCTCTCTTTCAAAGTTTACGAGGCTACACAGCCGTTCTCAACAGTCGCCAATTTTCCGAAGGGCAAACCCATTTACACTTACCCTGCCGATTTTACACCGACGGGAGAGTTTCAAATGCACGCCAAAGTGAAAGAGGATCTGCTCGCCGAAATGGAGGCGCAGCGACTCGCGGCGGGCATCGAACTCACTGACGCACGGATCGAGCGAGCCGAGCGCAAAGGCGACGCATTTGTCCTCCACCACGCCGACAAAACCACGTCTCAGGCCCGGCGCGTCATCGTCGCCATCGGCCGCAGCGGCAACTTTCGGCAACTCGGCTGCCCCGGCGAGGATCTCGACAAGGTCAGCAACCGCCTCTTTGACCCGAAAGACTACGGCGGCAAAAACGTGCTCGTGGTCGGCGGCGGCGACTCCGCACTCGAAGCCGCCATCGCGCTCGGGGCCTGCGGTGCGAATGTCACACTGAGCTATCGAAAACCAGAGCTCTCCCGTCCGAAACCCGCTAATCTCAAAATGATCCACGCGCTCGAACGCGACGGCGCATCCGTCGTCGCCGTCGAGAATCCCACGTCGGAACGCATCACAACCTCCGCTTCATCCCACATGCGCGGCGATAAACCTCCCGGCTCGGTCACGCTCGCGCTCGGCACCAGCGTGAAAGAAATCGGCAGCGACTCCGTGCAGCTTTCCGACCGCACATTGTCCAACGAAGCGGTTTTTGCGATGATCGGACGCGAGGCTCCTTTGGATTTTTTCCGACGCTCCGGCGTGACGATCTCCGGCGAATGGAAGCCCGTGACATGGGCGGCGTTTCTTTCGTTTTTTGTATTCTGCTCGCTCATCTACCTGTGGAAAGGCGGCACGTCGCTTAACACCGCATTCAAAGCCAACCATTGGTTCCCGTTCAACGTGTCCACGTTCGGACTCGATCATCCGCTACTGCACGCGTTCAGTGTGAGTTTACACGAGCCGGGGTTTTACTATTCGTTTATCTATTGCTCGTTGATCGTGATATTCGGGATTCGGCGTATTCAGCGACGACGCACGCCGTATATCACCGCGCAGACAACCTCGCTGATGCTCTTCCAATGCATTCCGCTTTTTCTGCTCCCCTACCTCGCCCTCCCGGCGATGGGCTATGCCGGATGGTTCGAGTCCGGCTGGGGTAAAATCGCCGCCGACGGCCTTTTCCCCGCCGCGGACTACGGGCACGGACGCGAATACTGGCGCGCATTCGGATTTATCCTCGCGTGGCCGCTCTTTATCTGGAACGTCTTCACGTCTCAGCCGCTCGCATGGTGGCTCGTTATTTCGCTCATCCAAACCTTCGTCATCATCCCGCTCATCGTGTGGCGATGGGGCAAGGGTGCCTACTGCGGCTGGATTTGCTCATGCGGCGCGTTGGCCGAGACCCTCGGCGACACGCATCGTCAAAAAATGCCTCACGGCCCGTTTTGGAACCGAATAAATATGGTCGGGCAAGCCATCCTCGGCATCGCCGTGGTCCTGTTTTTTCTGCGCGCGCTCTCGTGGATGGGACTCGGTTTTCTCGACTCGATTTACTCGGGATTGCTGAGCGGTTGGCAGGTGCTCGGTGTGCAGTTGAACTACTACCAAGTCGTTGACGTTTTCCTCGCAGGCACGGTCGGCGTGGCATGTTACTTCTGGTTCAGCGGACGCGTCTGGTGCCGTTTTGCCTGCCCGCTGGCGGCTCTCATGCACGTCTACGCGAGATTCTCTCAATTCCGAATCTTCCCGGAAAAATCCAAATGTATCTCCTGCAACGTCTGCACGTCCGTTTGCCATCAAGGCATCGACGTGATGAATTTCGCAAACAAAGGAATTCCCATGGAAGACCCCGAATGCGTGCGCTGCTCAGCCTGCGTGCAGAGCTGCCCCACCGGCGTGCTCAGCTTCGGCCGCCTCGACTCCACCGGCATCCCGATCCTCGACAACCTCCCCGCCTCCCGAGTCCAAATCGCAGAAAAACACTGAGTC
>JBBRHN010000181.1:0-5643 GCA_038222685.1 Chthoniobacterales bacterium
GCGCGCATGTGGACAACGGCGATTTGGACGGGTTCTTCGGCGAGCGATGGCGCTGAGCCAGCGCTCTCGAAGTCGATCGCGGCGAACTCGACGTCGTCAGGGTTCAAGCCCGGAGAAGCTTCTCGGTCATTTCCCAATCCATGCAACTGTCGGTGATGGAGACGCCATATTGCAGCCCGGCGCGTCCTGAGCCGAGGGATTGGGCACCGTAGTGGAGATTGCTCTCGAGCATGGCACCGATGATTTCGCGGCGTCCGTCTTTGCGTTGCTCGAGAATGCTTTCCCAGACGAGCGGCTCGCGGGCGGGATCTTTGCCCGAGTTGGCATGGCTGCAATCGACCATGACGACGGGGTGAAGTCCGGATTTTCCGAGCGACTTGCAGGCGGCGGAAACGCTGGCGGAGTCGTAATTGCCGCCCGATCTGCCGCCGCGAAGGACGAGATGGCTTTCGGGGTTGCCCGAGGTCTTGACGATGCTCGTGGCACCGTCTTGATCGATGCCGAGGAAACTGTGCGGAGCACGGGAGGACTTCATCGCATCGACGGCTGTCTGGATGCTGCCGTCCGTGCCGTTTTTGAATCCGACGGGCATGGAGAGTCCGCTGGCCATTTCGCGATGGGTCTGGGATTCCGTCGTGCGCGCCCCGATGGCAGCCCAACTGACGAGGTCGGCGATGTATTGCGGGATGATGGGGTCGAGGAATTCTGTGCTGGTGGGAAGGCCGAGTTCGACGATGTCGAGGAGGAGTTTGCGGGCGGTGGCGATGCCGTGGGCGACGTCGCAGGAGTCATCGAGGTGGGGGTCGTTAATGAGGCCTTTCCAACCGGTCGTCGTGCGTGGTTTTTCGAAATAAACGCGCATAACGACGAAGTAGCGATCCTCGACGGCCTTGCTGAGTTGGGCGAGGCGTTCCGCGTATTCGAGAGCTGCCTCGGTGTCGTGGATGGAGCAGGGGCCGACGACAACAAGGAGGCGATCGTCTTCGCCGCTTAGAATCGCACGGGCGGTGGCCCGGGTGCTGGCGACATTGCGAACATGGAGTTCGGATGCCGGGCTCTGCTCTTTAATCTGCGCAGGGGTAATGAGGCGGGTGACGCCAGCGACGCGGAGATTTTCCACCGGGATGCTGACAAACTGCTGCTGTGATGCGTTTTCCAAAATAGTCAATAAATCGAACCAACGATCATCCCGCAAAGGTTCGCGGGTTGCAACCTTTGGCTGATTTCCTGAGACGGTTAAGGGTTCGTTGACTGCTGACAGTGTGCTCCATATATTGAAAATCGAACGCTTTCCCCGATCTCATTTTCCCGACGAAAGAAACGGGAGTATATTTTTCCTGCTGCCACTTCGGGGACGGACGTGGCATGGTGATCGGGTATGTTTATCTACGGAAAAACCTCGGCGAACGCGATTGCGGTTATGAGCTTTCTGGCGGCGGATCCGAGGAAGCGGGCGGGTTCCGGGGAAATCGCACGCGAGCGTAAAATCTCACCAGTGCTGACAGCCAAGCTTCTCACGCAGCTTGCGGCGGCGGGAATTGTGAGCGGCCAGCCGGGTCCGGGGGGCGGATACACTTTGGCCAAGGACGCGAAGAAGATTTTCCTCATCGATATTATTTCCATTTTTGAGCAGACGACACCTCCGACACTTTGTCCATTCGGACAAGACTGGTGCGGAAAGGGCGATCCTTGTCCGCTTCACGACACCATGGCGGCGATGATTGCGGAAAGCCGGCGCTTCACGGAGAGAACAAGTCTCGCCGTTTTTGAAGGGGCGGTTCCGACGAAAAACTCAAAGGCAACGCGGGTAAAAAAGATCGACGTCTAAAGCGCTGGCTCTTCCGCGGCTTTCCGGCAGGTTTGCCAATGAGTGGGACCTGCTCCGCTCTGACGCAAATGCCGCGCGAGGTCCGAGCGAGCGAGTTCGTCGAGTCGCGCGGGATCCAGAGTGGTGCGAATTTTGTGCGGCACCTTGGCTTCAAGAAGTAGCGCCAATGATTCCGCAACGGCATCCGCTGATCTGCGAGCTCCGGTGAGTTGATCGTAGCGCGCATCGAGAGGAGCTTTGAAATCGAAGCCGACCCAGTCCAATTGCGGGAGGATCTTAGCGAGGCGTGGGGGATAGATGCCAGCGGTGTGCAAGCCGATCAAAAAACCCAGGTCTTTGATCTCTCGGATCGCGTCGGCCAAAGAGGCTTGTGCCGTGGGTTCGCCTCCGCTGAATACCACGGCATCCAGAAAGCCCACGCGCTTTTCCAGCCTTGCAAGAACGTCGCGCCAGGCAATTTGTCCGCGCTGAAAGCATTGCAGATGGGGATTGTGACAATAGCCGCATCGCCAGGGACAGCCTTGACAAAACACAACCGCGCTCAGCTTTCCGGGGTAGTCAACCGTCGTGAAGGGAACAAACCCGCCGACCTGCAACGTGACGGAGCGGCTCACGCAGCGGCTTTTTCCCGTTTCCCGCAGGCTTCTTCGCGGAAGTGGAGGCGTTCCTTAAATTCACTTTGTTTTCCACGGTTGAACTGGGAAACAGGGCGGTGGTATCCCATCACACGGGTCCAGATTTCGCAGCGGGTGCGGTCTTCGTCACGGAGCAGAGTTGGTTTTTTCATTGGTCGATTGAGTTATTGGCTGAGATTAGGCGACGCGGTTTCTTAGTTCTTGATCGCAGACTGGGCAGAACTCGTGTTCTCCGCTGAGGTATCCGTGGCGCGGGCAAATCGAGAACGTCGGAGTGATAGTGATATAGGGCAGGCGGAAGCGTGTGAGCGAGCGGCGGACAAGCTCGCGGCAGGCGGAGGGAGACGAGATCGCCTCATTCATATAGAGGTGCAGCACGGTGCCTCCGGTGTAACGCGTTTGGAGCTCGTCTTGGGATTCCAGCGCAAGAAAAGGGTCGTCCGTCCATCCGACTGGAAGCTGCGAGGAATTGGTGTAGTAGGGTGCATCGGGCGTTCCTGCCTGGAGAATGCCTGCGAGATTTTTTTGATCGAGACGGGCGAATCGATACGTCGCGCCCTCGGCTGGCGACGCCTCCAAATTATAGAGTTGGCCTGTGCGCTCTTGAAACTCGACCATCTTGGCCCGCATGTGATCGAGGAGGTTGACCGCGAACCGCCGACCCCACGCGGTCGTGATGTCCTCGGCATCCTGCGTGAAATTGCGAACACACTCGTTCAAGCCATTGATGCCGAGCGTCGAAAAGTGGTTGCGTAGTGTGCCCAGATACCGCTTGGTGAACGGATAGAGGCCGCCGTCCATGTTGGCCTGGACGATGCGGCGTTTGATTTCGAGGCTTTCGCAGCCGAGATCCATCAAGTCATCCAAGCGCTGCGTGAGCTGATCGAGATCTCCGGCGAAGAGGTGTCCGAGCCGTGCGGCATTGATAGTGACGACGCCAATTGAGCCTGTCTGCTCGGCAGATCCGAAGAGTCCGTTGCCGCGCTTGAGCAGCTCGCGGAGGTCGAGTTGAAGGCGGCAACACATTGAGCGCACCATGTGCGGCTCGAGGTCGGAGTTGAGGAAATTCTGAAAATACGGGAGTCCATATTTGGCTGTGACTTCGAAGAGCAAATCCGCCGTTTCGCTTTCCCACGGGAAATCTTTAGTGATGTTGTAGGTGGGGATCGGGAAGGTGAAAACGCGACCGTGAGAATCGCCGCGCGACATCACGCGCAGATACGCGCGGTTGATCATCTCCATTTCGCGGCCGAGTTCCCCGTGTGTGAAGCCCGACTCGCGCCCTCCCACAAGCGCGGGCGTGTCGCGGAGATCCTCCGGACAGACCCAGTCGAAAGTAAGATTGGTAAATGGCGTTTGCGTGCCCCACCGCGAGGGCACGTTCAAGTTAAACACAAACTCCTGCATGCCCTGCTCGACTTCCTCGTCAGTGAGATTATCGGCGCGCACGTAGGGTGCGAGATAGGTATCAACAGAACTGAACGCCTGTGCGCCCGCCCACTCGTTTTGAAGGGTCCCGAGGAAGTTGACCATTTGGCCGAGCGCCGTGCGGTAATGACGCGGCGGGGCGGATTCCACTTTGTTCGGCACGCCGTTGAAACCTTCGGAAAGCAACTGGCGCAGAGACCAGCCGGCGCAATATCCGGAGAGCATGTCGAGATCATGGACGTGAATGTCCCCGTGCCGGTGGGCTTTTCCAATGGCCTCGGGATAAACTTCGTCGAGCCAGTAATTGGCGATCACCTTGCCAGCCACGTTCAAAATCATGCCGCCGAGGGAGTATCCCTGATTGGCGTTGGCGTTCACCCGCCAGTCGGACCGGGCCACATACTCGTTAATGGATGTGATCGGGTCGACCATGTTGGTCCTGAGGGGCCGCGTAGACTGTATGTTGTGGGGAGGAATGACGGATTGCACAATATCTGGCATATCGCGATCACAAGAGCCCCGCTTTGACATTCGTCAAACAACGAGATCTTTATCGTTTTATATTGAATCGTCGCGTGTGCCGGATACTCGACTAAACACCGACCGGCGTGCAGGCTTTTGGCCGTTTGACCGGAAGCTGAATTTTGGGCAACTGCCGCTTGACGGTCAGTTCCGGAGCGGGGGTGGACGAGCGCTCGTAAAATGTGGAAGGCTCCGGGGTGGGGGACGGAGGGTTAGCCGCCTCAGCACGGAGTTTGCGGAGCACGACGCGTCCGCCGACCGATGCGCCGATTCTCGCCACGAGCCCGAATTTCGCGATCAACTCGTTGAGGATCGCATCCATTTTGCGGAACATGACCGGGTTGTCCCGATACCATTCCCGCGCAGCCCAGAGGACGGCGGGATATTGGAATCGCAGTTGAGCACCCTCGCGGCGGAAGCGGCGACGAATGCGGTTGACCGGATGGTTGCTATGCCGATTCCACCCCCGGAGCGTTGCGCGCACCATTCGTATGACGCTGGGACCGTTGACTTCAAAGTCGCGCCGGAATGCTTGAAGGAGAAATTCCGTCTCCACCCCGGACGGAATGTGGGGGTGTTTGTGGGCAAAGCGCAACTGGCCGTGGATGTCAGCCGGCTCCTCGCAGTCCGGATCCAGCAGCGTGCCATTAGTGCGGTGTTCATTGAAGAGGGGAGTTCCCGCCACTGGCGTATAGAGCATGAATTGGTGGAATTCGGTATCGTGGGCGACTGCGTGCTCGATCGCGTCCGGCAGGTTCTCGGGCGTGTGTTCCTCAAGCCCGATGATGCTCGAGCCAAGGATGCTGATTCCGTTCGCTTGAAGCGTGCTCACAAGTTCGCGCGTGTCGGTTCCTGCGAGTTTTTGATACTTGCTTTGATTGCCCTCAAGACCCATCCAAACCCAGGAAACGCCGAGGGCAACAAGCTGCTCGATCGTATAGGAGCGAAGAACATTTGCGGAGCTGAAGACATACAGCGACCAGCTCTTGTCGGCGCGCTCAATCCGCTCCAGCAGTCGAAGCGCGCGCTTTTTGTGGAGGAGAAAATTCTCATCCATCACAAAAAACGTCTGCACTTTCATATCGCGTTCGATTTCACACATCACATCGAACAACTCGTCGCCGCTTTCGTAGAAATTCAGAAACTTCCCCTTGCCGCCAAACATGGCAGAAGTGGCGCAGAAGTTGCATCCCATGGGACATCCGACCGACGGAATCACGGTGGCTGCCG
>JBBRHN010000182.1:0-5609 GCA_038222685.1 Chthoniobacterales bacterium
GGGATCGGGAAGGCCGAGCATTTCGTCGCCACGATATTTTAAGCTGCCTGAAGAAGGGGAGTCCAATAGCCCAAGCATGTTGAGCAAGGTCGTCTTGCCGGATCCACTTGGGCCGACCAACGCCACAAATTCTCCGGCGGAAATTGTAAAATCAACACCCTGCAAAGCAGCAACCCGTCCATCATCAAATTCTTTGGCGAGCCGCGACGCTTCAAAAATCGCCGAAGCTGATGATGGGATCGGCTCGGTTGACATTCAGATGTGAACCGAACTTGGTGTGTCAACTTGCGGAGAATCCCATTGTCGGCCAACCCGGGGATCGGGCAAGCATCGAAGCACGTCAAGAAAAGCGGACCAGTAGCTTGGAAACGGTGCCGTGTCGCCGTCTTCAGAGGCTTCCAACCACTCGACATGCATCGGCAAATCAGAATGAGGCAACGAACTCTTGATGTGATGGATGCCGTGGAGCGGCTCATGCAAGAGCGTGAGAGAAACCAATTTTCCCGCCCATGTGTCAGCAACGATGCTGCGGGTCGCGCCGCGGGCGGAGTGGCCGCTGAGCCCGACATGCTCAATGAATTTTCTCCAACTCTGCAGGTTACCCGCAATGAAAGCCGGGACAAAATAGTTCAGCCAGAGAAATGCCCAGAGGCCAAAAGCAGCCGTCAGGCCCAACGCGATGGCCCAGGCGGCAAGCCCCAACCCCAACTCGATCCAAATCCGTCGGCGAATTTTTGGGCTTTTGATGGGAGAGGACCGCGAGAAGAAAAGCCTCCAAAAAAGATACGGGGTATAAAACATACCAAAATTCAGCTCAAGAAACGCCGCCAGTCGACGCTTCCACCGCGGGCAGCGGGGGTCAACAAACGGCCAAAGTTCGACGTCTTTTTCCGAGGCAAGATGGGCGTGGTGTTTTTGGTGGAGTGCCCGGTAAAGGGTGAAGCTCGTTAAGCTAAACGTCCCCATGATGATCCCATCAATTTCGTTGAGCAGCCGGTTTTTTCGCAGAAGCCCATGGGCGGCCTCGTGAAATGCGATGAGGTAGCCGTGCATGAAGTGGCTCACGAGCAGCACGAGCGGAATGACAAGCCAAACCCAACCTTGGTGGATACTAAAAGCAAGAAGTCCCTGACTGAGAAAAAAACAAGCCGCCAGCAGTGCGAAGGCCGCTTTGGTTGGCCATGGAGACGCGGGTGTTTCTTCTGATGTAACAGTCATGTTTAGGATAGATTATATGAGTTGAGATTGCGTGGGAAGAAAGTCGGGGTTCCGTCCTGCTTCTTCCAAAACGGCGCCTAACAGCCAGTCCAGATGCCCGATTTCCTCGTCGTTGACGAGCGTCCGACGATAAAGCCAGACGACTTCCAATGCGCCAGCATCCTCGGTCAACTCACACGCAATGTCAAAGCGGGATGTGCCGGTTGAGATCGTTCTCAGACGTGTGGAGATTCCCGGGAGTTCGATATCGGGCACGGGGTGATTCTGGAGAGCAAAACGCACATCAAAAACCGGATGCTGCACGCGACCTCCGGCGGGGGCGACCGCTTTTGCCAATTCGGCGAATGGTATGGCATGTGCAAAATCCTCGATTTGCGCGGCATGATTGGCCTTGAGAGTCTGAGTAAATGAATTCCCGGGCTGAAGGCGCATTCGGAGTGGCACCACGCCCGCGAAGTAACCCATCGTGTCGCGTGTCTGAGGCCTCGAGCGGTTGGCATGCGGGACACCGAGAACGACATCGAGAGCAGCCTTCCACCGAAACAGGGTCACTTGAAAGGCGGTCAGAAGGACACTGAAGAGGGTGACCTCCGACTGCTTTGCCAAAGCACGAGCGGCGTCAACGATAGCTGGCGAAAGGGAGGTAACATGTTTGCTCAGTAGCTCCAAGGTTGTTTTGGTGCGAGCATGGTCAAACAACAACTTGGAGCCATTCAACCTCGCGCGCCAATAACCGGCTTCACGTTCGATCTCATCGGGCTGCCAGCGCGTTTTTTCAGCCGCTGCCCATTCGGAGTAGGTCACGCCCGGTGCCGGGAGTCCGGCTTTGAGGCCTTGGATATGAGCAAACGCGCGTCCGGATTGTTTCAGAGCAAGGACGTAAGCCGTAGTGAAATCTCCGACAAAAACCCCAAGCGTCCAGCCATCGGCAATCGCATGGTGGAAAACCAAAGCGAGAATGTGATGGTCGGCCGCCAGGCGAAGCATCTCCACACGGTAGAGTGGTCCGCGGATCATCTCAAAAGGTTCGGAGAAAACGGCCGCCATGAGCTCGCGGTGATCTTCATCAGGCCCCACGTCCCGGCAGCGCAAGATGGTTTCGGTTTTCGCGAGCACGATTTGTGCGGCTTTTCCTTCACCTGAGAGAAACGACGTGCGGAGGACTTCCTGACGTTCGACCACAGCACGAAGGGCTTCTTCGCAAAGGTCAAAGGAAAAGACGCCTCGAATCTCGATGGTTGCGCAAATGTGGTTTGCCGGATCACCAGGCACCACGGGCGAGTTCTCCCACAACTCCCTCTGCGGCAGGGAAAGGGGCAGCAGCCGGGCATCACCCTTGGCGATCAAGCCTTTGAGGCGAAGGCGGGGGTCATTGTTCTGAGCCGGTTCGGTCACTCCTCGGGATGTTAGTCCCAGGCGACTATTTTTTTCAAGGCGGACGTTCTAGCGTCTCTTAACCAAGCGGTCAGGGATCACCTTCAAGCCAGCCAGAGCCGCGCATTTTCGGTGGCGTTCATCGAAGGGGAATCCGCGTTTGGTAATGGCGACGGCTTCGCCATTGTGAAACCACTTGGAGATGGTGGCGAAGTTGTTTCGCAAATCGGCGACGGTGGCGGTTTTTATCGGTGAGAGATAACGTATCACGGGGTGCATGCATGCCAGGGGATTTTCCTCGATAAACGCGGCGACGCGGGGCATTCTTAATTTCACGGTGAGGAGCAAGAAAATGGTTTCGTTGGCGCGGGGCGCGGCTTTCGCTTTGATTTTTGTGACGCTCGGCGCGACGCCGCGTGCATTGGCCGAGCGGGCTTTTCCGCCAGAAAAGACGTGGGTCTTTGTTGCGGGCTTGCTGGAGTGGGAAGACGCGGAATCCTACGAGAGTTTTCCCGCTGAAAACCGGCAGGACGAGCAAATGGTAGAGACATTTCGAAAGTCTGGCGTGCCTGAGAGGCAGATTTGTTACATCCAGGATCGCGACGGAACATTGGAGCATCTCGAAAGCGAGTTGGCGAAGTTTCTGAAAAAAATCCCGGAGGACGGGGTGCTGTTATTTTACTATTGCGGGCACGGTGGCGAGATCCCGGTTGATGGTACCGAGGTGGTTGCGTTCGCACCATGGGACGCGTCAAAAGCGGGCGGTTGGAGCATGGCGGGCGTGGTGGAGCAAATTTACGAAAGCTTCCCAGGCCGGCGTGCACTCCTGCTGGCCGACTGCTGTTACTCCGGAGCCTTCGTGAAGGCTGCGGGGAAACTTGCGCCGGAATATCCCGATGGCCCTCAAGTGGCGGCCATGAGCTCGTCATCGGCACGCGAGCTCTCGACCGGAGACTGGACGTTTACGGAATCCTTCATCGCCGCGTTGCAGGGCCAGCCGTGGGCGGACCTCGATGGCAATGCGACATCGACGTTGCAGGAGTTTGCGACATTCGCCGCGCAGGAAATGTCCGCGTTTCAATCCCAGCATGCGGCCTCTTTTATTCCGGAGTCGTGGCCCGCTGACGCCACGCTGGCCGAAGCGCGCGCCAAGGGGGAAGATCGCCTCGGCGAGCGTGTTGAAGCACTTGTCGATGGCACGTGGTGGAAGGGTCGCGTCCTGGAAGCAGAGAACGCCGAGTATCGCGTTCGATACGTGGGTTATTTTCAGGGCGATGATTCTTGGATCGCCGGGAAAGATCTCCGCCCCATCAAATCCTCCAAGTTTTACGCCGCTGGCACAATGGTTGACGTGAAGTGGGAGAACAAATGGTGGCCCGCCAAAGTGCTTGAAGAAAAGGGCGGAAGCCATCTCGTGCGCTACGACGGTTATGGCGAAGAGTGGGACGAGTGGGCGCCGTCGTCGCGCCTTCGTCCGCGAAGCCAGTGAGTTGCCGCGCGACGGCGCTTCGTTATTGAAGTGCGGCGAGTTGCTCCCAGCGGGCGTAGAGCGATTCGGTATGCTTCTTCGTGGCCTCCAACTCGGTGGCAATGGCAGCGGCCTCGGGTGCGCGTGAGGTGTAAAATTTCGGGTCGGCGAGAGTAGCTTCCAGACGTGCGATGTTTTGCTCGGATTTGAGAATCGTGGCCTCCATCGAGTCGAGTTCCTTTTGATCGCTAAATGATAGACGGCGGGGCTTGGGCGCGGGCTTGGTTGGCGCTTTCTCAGGCGCTGCGGGAGCGCGTTTGGCGTCTGCGAGGCGGGCGGCTTTCTTTTCAAGGTAATAGGCGTAGTTGCCCGTCTGCACGTGGACGTTGTCATCTTCGAACGCAACGATTTGATCGCAGATACGATCTAAAAAATAGCGGTCGTGACTGACGACAAGAACGGTTCCTGCGAAGGCCACAAGGGCCTCTTCGAGCATCCGCAGGCTTGCCAGGTCGAGATCGTTTGTGGGTTCGTCGAGCACGATCACATTGCCACCGCGGCAGAGGACTTTCGCGAGAAGCAGTCGAGCCCGCTCGCCTCCCGAGAGTTTGTCCACACGCTCGTTCACTCGCGACTCATCGAAAAGAAACCTCCGCAAATAAGCTCGCGCGGTGAGCGTCTGCTCGCCGAAGCGCACCACCTCGCCACTGTCGGCGACTTCCTGCATCACGGTGCCTCGACCGTCGAGTTGCATTCGCGACTGGTCGATGTAATTCACGATGACGCGTTTTCCCACTGTGGCTTTGCCCTCGGTCGGTTCGAGTTGGCCTAGGCACATGCGGAGTAGTGAGGTTTTTCCCACGCCGTTGCGGCCGACGATTCCCGTGCACTGCCCCGGACGCAGCGAAACGGTGAGGTGGCGGAAAAGCCAGCGATCCGCGCCGTCATAGCGGAGTCCGGCATCGATCAATTCGACTGCGGTGTTGCCGATTTCCGGCGCCGGAGGAATCAAGAGATCCATTTCGCGCTCCTCTGGTGGAGCATCCACACCGGCGACTTTGTAGAATGATTCGAGCCGATGCTTGGACTTCGATCGCTGTGCGCGCACGCCGGCGCGGACGAACTCCAACTCGGCGCGGATGAAGCGCTGGCGGCGGCGTTCGGATTGCTCGGTGATTTGTTGGCGGAGCGCTTTGGACTCGAGAAAAGCGGTGTAGTTTCCCGGATGCGAAAATGCGCGCGCGCCGGAAATTTCGACGATGCGCGTGGCAATGGTATCCAAAAAATACCGGTCGTGGGTGACGAAGATTAGAGCACCTGGAAACGTGCGCAAAAAATCCTCCAGCCATTGGATGGACTCGGCGTCGAGGTGGTTCGTTGGTTCATCCATGAGGAGAAGATCGGGTTGCGATGCGAGCGCGCGACAAAGCGCGACACGCCGCTTTTCACCGCCGGAGAGCGGCCCCACGATCGCGTCTAACGACGGCGCGGCCAGCGCGGAGGCCTCGGCTTTGATGCGGGTCTCAAGGTTCCAGCCATCGGCGTGTTG
>JBBRHN010000183.1:0-5597 GCA_038222685.1 Chthoniobacterales bacterium
GCAGTTTTTAATGATGTGATCGAGACAGTGCTTGAAATCGCTCTCGCCCGGCTCGGTTGCCCGACAGGAGCGGATTCCAAACTTCTTTCGCACGGCGTTCAGGGTTGCGCGGAGTGGGCCGGAATGCGCAAACGGCCCAAAGTAACGCGCGCCATCTTCTCTGCGAATGCGCGTGAGCATGAACTTCGGGAAGACATCCGAGAGGTGGATCCTCACCATGAGAAAGCGTTTGTCGTCGCGAAAGCTCACGTTGTATTTCGGACGGAACTCCTTGATGAGCTTGCCCTCAAACAGCACCGCCTCGGCATCGCTGCGCACGACATGATACTCCAGCGACCAAACGGTATCGATGAGCGCGCGGGTTTTTAGGTCAGCGGAAAACCGCCGCGACGGCATAAAATAACTGCTCGCCCGCTTGCGGAGGTCGCGCGCCTTGCCGACGTAGATGACGTGATTGAGCCGATCCCGCATCACATAAACACCGGGCTTGTGCGGCATATCGCGAAGGATCGCTTGGAAATCGGCGCGCGGCGTGCTGGTCATCTCCCACTAAGATGGAAGAGCACGGGCAATCCTGCAACAGACATTAGCGTGCCGGCCGCTCGTCCGCGTATTCGATGTTCTCGGAATCTTCCTTGTGGCCCCGGCTTGCGGAGTGGAAGTGCAAAGGGCAACAATCGACACAAGAGTTGTGTGCACTATAATCGTGTTGATGAAAAACATCACACTCAGTGCCGATGCGGATGTGATCGAAAGAGCCCGTGAATGCGCCCGGCGGCGGATGTCCACACTCAGCGGGCTGTTCAGAGAGTGGTTGGCCGAGTTGGTCGAACAGCGCGACGCGGAGAGGCGTTTGAGTGAGCTGAACCGGGGTGGTTCGTCAGTTGGCAGGTGATGCAAGAGTTTTGCTCGGTGGCACTGCCCCGATTCGCTGTTCCACTCAAGCCGGAAGACCTGCGCGATTATCTCGCGCTGAGACTCTGGCCGCGCTGCCGGGTTTTACCCGGCGAAACCCTGCTTGTAAAAGCCATTGAGATTCAGGGGCGTTTCGGATTCCGGTTCTGTGATAGCCTCATCATTTCGTCGGCACTTGCCGGTGGAGTCGTCAACCTACTCTCCGAAGATCTCCAAGACGTGCAGGCCATTGGGCCGTTGCAGATCGTCAATCCGTTTCGCTGAAGCAGAAGCCCGATGGGGCGTGCCCGCGTTTTCGATGTTTGCGGAATGGTGCTTGTGACACGGGCCGGCAGAATGAAAGAGTGGCGGGAATGGATGCGTTTTTCAAAGACCTCGGCGATCACGTTCTCGCAGAATGGAAGCATGCGAATTTCTCGCTGGCCAGTTTTCCCGCGATCGCATCGGCGGCACTCAAGCGAATGCCTCCTTCGGAAAACGTCGATCTCGAATCGTTTTTGCACGCGTTTCTCCTCGACGACGCGCAGCCGTTCCAAACTGAGTCGGGTTTCGGGGAGCCCGAGGTTGTCGCCTACGATCATCCGCGATTTTACATTCAGTTGCTTTTTTGGATGGATGGCACAACGGCGATTCACCAGCATGAATTTTCCGGTGCATTTCACGTTCTGAGAGGATCAAGCATTCACTCGCAATTCGACTTCCTCAACGTCCGCCCCGTGACACCCTATTTTCGAGTCGGTGACCTGCGGATGAAAAAAATCGATCTTTTGGAGACCGGAGCGACTGTCCAGATCCGCTCAGGGCCAAAGTGCATCCACTCGCTTTTCCACCTCGATGCACCGTCGGTCACCGTCGTGATCCGCACCCAAAACGACCCAGGCACGGCACCGCAGTTTAACTACCACCCTCCCCACGTCGCGCTCGATCCACTTCTCAGCGACTCGCTGACGATGCGCCGCAGGCAAGTGCTCGACGTTCTGGAACAAACAGCGGACCCCACCTACACGGACCTCGTGCTGGAAATGATCCGCGAGCTCGACTTCGAACGCGGGTTTTATATTTTGCAAACCGCGAGGCCCTACCTGCAAGATCTCGGCGATTGGGACAGCGCGCTCGCTTCATTTGCCGCCAAACACGGCCGCATCGCCGACGGAATCGGCGCCACTTTGGAAGAGGCGTCGCGACGCGAAACCATCCGCGGACTCCGTGCCCATATCGCCGAGCCGGAACACCGGTTTTTCCTGGCACTCCTGATGAACGCTGACAGCCTCCCCGCTGTTTTAGCCGTGGTCGCGAAGCGTTTCCCGGAGCAGCCGCCCGAGGCCACTGTTCTGCGTTGGGCGAAGGAACTGATCGAGTTCCCGGACGATGACGTGGAACTCTTGGACGCGCGTTTTCGCGATCACAGCCCCGAAACCATTCTCGCCGTGCTCGAAGCGATGATGAAAAAAAACAGCCGCCGCGCGCGCGGGATCATCCAAGCGGAGTGGGACGAAATCCGCGCCGAGTTTGCCGCTTCAAGCCTCCGCGTCCTCGTCGCCCCTGCTTCATGAATAACAGACCACCGCGGACGACGCATCGTTTCCAAATCTCGACACGCCTCGCCTACCAACTCGCGCAGGATGGCTGGCTGCTTCTCAACGTCGCTGCTACCAGAGGCGCCACCCAACGTGTCGTCAGTGAAAACATTTCGAACAGCCTCGGGGCCGCTTTTCGCGAGCACGCCGTGCCGGATGATGCGTCGCGGTTTCACGGGCTCCCCGTGCCGGCGGGCGGCGTCGAGATTGTTTACAAGGCCGTCGTCGAGCGCGACATCACGGACTACGCCAATACCGAAGTCGATGCCGAATCTCCACTAATCGAGCTGCCTCCCGACGTCGTTCGCTTTCTGTATCCTAGTCGCTACTGCGAATCCGACAAATTGGCCCGTCTCGCCGCGAAGGCATTCGGCGACTTCAATCCTGGTCACGAGCGCGTCGCGGGTATTTGCAATTGGCTTTATCATCAGATTGATTACCAGCCAGGCATGACCGATGCCCACACGAGCGCCGTCGAGTGCCTCACGCTCCGTGGCGGTGTTTGTCGCGACTTCGCGCACCTCGGCATCACGTTCTGCCGCGCGATGGGCATCCCCGCGCGTTACGGCAGCGCGTATGCCTTCCAGCTCGCACAGCCCGATTTCCATGCGTTCTTCGAAGTTTGGCTCGAAGGAAAATGGTGGTGTTACGACGCGACCCGCCTCGCGCCGCAGCAAGGATTCGTGCGAGTGGGCGTAGGACACGACGCGGCCGACACTTCCGTTGCAACCATGTCCGCGAGTGCCCTGTTGCTCAACATGGAAATCACCGTCGAAAAACTCTCCCCGGGCTTCGTGCCCTACGCCGACACACCCGTGGGTTTTTGAGTCGAGGGCACCTGTCAGGCGCGGATCGGGGTAAATTTTTCATTCGATTTTCCGCCTCGCCTTGGTGGGTTTCCCCATGGCAACCGTGCAGATCACGCAGCCTCAACCTCCACCCCTCAGAAATTATGTCCACACTCGTCCTCGAATCTCCCCTCACAAAAGTCGACGTCGCCGCGCGCAGCTTCCTCTCCAAGCCCAGGCAACTCCTCATTGATGGCAAATGGGTCAACGCCGCCACCGGTAAGACCTTCAACGTTTTCGATCCCGCGACAGGAGACACCATCGCCAGCGTGGCGGGGAGGAGGCCGCGGACATTGACCTCGCCGTCAAAGCCACCCGCAAGGCCTTCAACGGTCCATGGAGCAAACTGACTCCCCCCGAGCGCGGCAAGATCATCTGGAAAATAGGTGACCTCATCCTCGCCAACCTCGACGAACTCGCGGAACTCGAATCCCTCGACAACGGCAAACCCCTCGCCATCGCCAAGGTGGCCGACGTCCACCTCGCCGCCGACCTCTTCCACTACATGGCCGACTGGGCCACGAAACTCTCGAACTCTACACCGAAACCAAAGCCGTCTGCATCGCACTTTAAGCGAAAGGGTTTTTCCACAAAAAGAAACGGAGGCCAACAATGCGCGCGACTTCCAGCCAGAAAACGTGGGAGTCCCGCGCCGTCCCGCCTCTTTTATCTTTTGACGGCTATCCTGAAGAACAAATTGCACTCGGGTCTCACAGTGACACGGTTATAACGGGGAACTGACACGGCGGTTTCGGCGAAACCGCCCTACCACCCCCGGTAGAGCCGACCGAAGGACGACAGCCTGCCGCGATGCGGTGAGCAAAGCGAAGCAAAAGCCTCGCCACCCCATCCGTCGAATATAGCGATCTCAGCGCTGAAATGGTCTCGGGAGTGTGATTCAAAATGGGTGAGGTGGAAGAAAGCACAGTATGCACTGCTGGCTGGACGGGAGCGTGGGCATCTTGCCCGCTTCTCATGCGGGCAAGACGCTCGTGCGCCTCAATCTCACCCACTTTTAATCACACCCGTCCCAGAGATACACACGACTCAGATCCAACCTTGCACCAAAGCTCCAGTAGACCGGTGAACTATTCCGAGTCCTTCTTCTCCAGCTTCGCTTTTTCCGACGCTCCCGCGTCTTTCGACTCAAGCTTTTTAGAATACTTATCCTCACACTTGGGATAGATTTTCTCGATCATCTCGCTGCGTTTTTCGCAATATTCGCCGGCCTTCTTCGCGTAGCGATCCGCAAGCCGGAGCTGATTATTAACCCACGCTTCACTTGCCTTCAAGAGATTCTCGCCCTCTTTTTGTGTCAATTCGGCATACTTATTCAAGTCGGCCGCGTCTTCTTTCGATGCCTTCAACGCCCGTCCGCTCACCTCTTTCGCCTCGGTCAAACATTGTTTGGCGCTTTCCGCAGCTTCTTTCGCAAGAACCTTGGGATCTTTGTCAGCGGCAAACGCAACAACCAGAACCAGCAAAAAGAGGAGGAACACTTTCACCATCCAATCTTAGCAGATGTTTCCGTGTGTGCGTCAATGCTTTTCTCGACGCAAAAAGAAAAGGGATCTGTTCTGAATGGCATCGAGACAAGGACAATTCGGGTCAGCCATTCACATTTACACATTCGACAAGCATGAAAACGGGAAGCTTCCTGCTTCTGTACCCTTGGACTATCCAGCTGAACAGGCCTTCTGTGTCGAAGACCAAACATCACGCCCGATGGTGGAACGCACCACCAATTGTGGCGCAGTTGAAAATAACAAATTGGTGACAGGATTGACGTACTCATATCACCCGGAAATCGAAATCAAACGGTAAACGCACCGCCACCCCCGCGGCGAACAAGTTCCGGGTAGGTTTACACCCCATAGCGGGATTCAACGCGAGGCACCAAGGTGCCTCTCCACGACAATCGTGGAAACAACAACATAAATAAACAATACTAATACTAACTATGAAAATCAATCATCTCATTCCCGCAGTCGCGCTGTTCGCAAGCGCGGTTTGCTCCATCAACGCCAACGCGGCTCCCGCATCCAGCAACGACGACATTGTCGCAGTTGCGTCGAAAGCGGGAAGTTTCACAACTCTCGTGGCGGCAATCAAAGCAGCTGGATTGGTTGAAACACTGCAAGGCACCGGCCCATTCACGGTCTTCGCACCGACGGATGAAGCGTTTGCCAAACTGCCTAAAGGCACTTTGGAAGACCTGCTCAAGCCAGAGAACAAGGCCAAACTCGCCGGCATCCTC
>JBBRHN010000184.1:0-5542 GCA_038222685.1 Chthoniobacterales bacterium
GCGGAGATCGGAAGCGAAAGGGTGGAACCGGAGCATGATCTCGATTCCATCGCGATCAATCTGGATCTCAAGGGCATCGATCTCTTCGTCGTCGGCAATGGCTGTATTACACCAATCCTCATCGCGCTCGAACAACCCCTTGCGGGCGTTTTCGAGGTTTCGGGAGGTCAGGCTCGCCATCATCAGCACGTTTTTGCGGAGATCGTCGAGCGAGGATTCGAAATCGGACAGGATGTGGCGCGTGGGCTCGTCGGGCATAGCTTGAAGTTTTTTGGGGAAAATCAGCCGAATCTTCCGGTGATGTAGTCCTCGGTTTGTTTTTGGGAGGGATTGGAGAAAATCTTCTGGGTCACATCATACTCGATCAGTTTACCGAGATAGAAGAACGCGGTGCGATCCGAGCAGCGGGTGGCCTGCTGCATGTTATGGGTCACGATGACGATCGTAAAATCTTTTTTGAGTTCGCTGATGAGCTCCTCAACTTTCACCGTGGCAATGGGGTCGAGTGCCGAGCAAGGTTCGTCCATCAGGAGGACCTTCGGTCGGTTCGCGATCGCCCGGGCGATACAAAGCCGCTGCATTTGTCCGCCCGACAGCCCGAGCGCGCTCTCGTGAAGGCGGTCCTTGACCTCTTCCCAAAGTGCCGCGCCCCGAAGGCTACGTTCGACGGCCTCGTCAAGAACGCCCTTGGAGTTCTTCCCGCTGATTCGCAAACTGTAAACGATGTTCTCGTAAATGCTCTTCGGAAACGGATTCGATTTCTGAAAAACCATCCCAACCGCCCGGCGCAACGCGATGACTTCGATTTTTGGATCAAAAATGCTCTGGCCGCAAATCGCGATCTCGCCGGAGTGACGCACGCCATCAATGAGCTCGTTCATGCGGTTGAAGTTGCGCAAAAGCGTGGATTTCCCGCATCCGGACGGCCCAATAAACGCAGTGACCTGCTTTTCCGGGATGTCCATATTGACATCAAACAGCGCCTGTTTTTTGCCGTAGAAGAAATCAAAATTCCTCACAGACAGGAAATCCGTCCGGGCTGTGGTGACGGGTTTGGCCTGATGCGACTGGATTGGCGATGGTGCGATTTCTTCCTGCATAAGTGTGGGCATGGAGTGGATTCGTCCGGGCGGATTTACTGTTTTTTCGAGAACGCGAGTTGGGCTGCAATATTGGCCACAGTCACAAAGGCCACAAGCACAAGTGACGCCGTCCATGCCATTTCAAGCTGATGCGGAAACGGAACCGTGGAAAAGTTATAGATCAGAACCGAGAGAGAGGCCGTCGGCTCCGACAATGATTTTGCCCAAAACTGACTGAAGAGTGCCGTGAAGATCAGCGGCGCCGTTTCGCCCGCGGCGCGTGCGACGGCCAGCATGATGCCGGTCATAATTGCCGAAAGCGCGTCCGGCAGGGCGATGCGCGCGATCGTCTGAAACTTCGTCGCACCGAGCCCGTAGGATGCTTCGCGATAGGCGTTTTGCACACCAATGAGCGCTTGTTCGGACGTGAGCAGGATCGTCGGCAACATCAGAACAGCGAGCGCCACGCCGCCGGCGTAGGCAGAGAAAGACCCCGTCGCCGCCACGACAACGGCAAAAGCAAAGACACCGCAGATGATCGACGGGATACCTGTCAGCAACTTTGCAACTAAGCGCACGGCCTTGGCGAGGCGACTCGTTGGCGAATACTCGTTGATGTAAATCGCCGACAAAATGCCGACCGGAGCCGCCAAAATCAGCCCGATGCCGACCATCACAAGCGTGCCGATGACGGCGTTGCCAAACCCTCCGCCGACCATCCCGGCAGCCGGAGGGAGCTCGGTAAAAACACTAAAGTTCAAGAGCGGCAAACCATTCTTCAAAACCAGCCAAACGATGGAAATCAACGGCACCAACGTCAGTAGTGAAAGCGTGATGCAGATTCCGCTTAGCACGCGGTTGCCGAGCGAACGCGCCATCGCTTTCGTCCTCTCGGCGGGCTCGTCATCAAAAAAGTTCGGCGTGTGTGAGATAAAATTGTCCATTTTACCGGATGCCCGCCGTGGCTTTTTGAGTGTGACGCAAGACCGCCTCGCCGATGAGATTCACTCCGAGGGTAATCACAACAAGGATCAACGCCGCATACATGAGCGAGTTCACTTGCATGCCATCGGCTTCGCCAAATTGATTCGCGAGTAACCCCGCCAACGTGCCACCTGGAGAGAGCAACGACCATGAGAGACGCGAGCTATTGCCAATCAACATCGCAACGGCCATCGTCTCGCCCATCGCGCGCCCGAGTGCCAAAATCGTCGCCGCCACCACGCCGGGTGCCGCCGTGGGAAGGATCACGCCCAGGATCGCCTCCCACCTCGTCGCCCCCAAAGCATACGCTCCTTCGCGAAGCGTCTTCGGAACAGCCGTGAGCGCGCTTCGCGAAATAGCCGTCAGCGTCGGCAGGATCATCAAAGCCAGAACGATGCTCGCCGTGAGCATCGAGTTTCCATAAGCGGGCGGCGCAAAAAGCGTTTCCAAGATCGGAATCCCCACCTGAGTCGCCGGCCCTCCGTCGACACCGGGTATCATCCAAGTTTCGTGAAAAACGGAGACCGCCCAATCTCCAAACACTTTCACCAGTGGAATCACCACAAAAATGCCCCAAAGCCCGTAAACTACACTCGGAATCGCCGCGAGCATCTCGACGACAAAACGAATCGTTTGCCTCACTGGCAACGGGAGAAAATTTTCGCTGAGAAAAATCGCAATCGCCAGCCCGAGCGGAAATGCTAAAAGAATCGCGATGAACGAACTCACCGCTGTCCCGATAATGAACGGCAGGACGCCGAAATTCTCACGATTTGGAACCCATGCTGAACTTGTCAAAAAACCAAGCCCGAACTTGTTAATCGCGGGCCAAGCCGAATCGACAATTTCGTAAATAATCCACCCAAGAATACCGACCGCCGTCGCCGAGGCGATCCAGCAGATCACCCGAAAGACGTCCGGCCCCACGCGCACGTCACCAATTGCCGGAGTCTCGGTGTTTTCTATTGGCACGGCGCGGATTATTCCCTGTTAAGCAACTACTGCACGATCGCCAACGCTGCTTGAGCCTTCTCCACAACAGGAGCAGGAAGCGGCACGTAGCCGAGTTCCTCGGAGAACTTCTGGCCTTCCGTAAGACCCCAGGCCAAAAAATCCTTCAACGCTTTCGACTTCGCCGCGTCGTCGTATTTTTTGTAGAGCAAGAGCCATGTGAAGCTGACAATCGGATAGTCGTTCGCGCCTTCCGGATCGACGGGCCAGACGCGGAGATTTTCTGGAAGCTGAACGTTCGCCAGCGTCGCCGCGGCTCCCGCAATGTCTGGTGCGATAAAGTTGCCCGACTTGTTCTGAAGATTCGCCATCGCGACGCCGTTGTTCTTCGCGTAGCCATACTCCACATAACCGATCGCTCCCGGCGATTGCTTCACGAGTGCCGTCACACCTTCATTGCCTTTGCCGCCCACGCCAACCGGGAACGTCACCGATTTGTCCGTGCCCACCTCATCCGCAAAATCCTTGCTGATCGCCGAAAGATGCTGCGTGAAAATGAATGTCGTCCCGCTGCCATCCGAACGCGAAGCCACCTGAATCGCAACATTCGGCATCGTCACTCCGGGATTGTCCTTAACAATCGCCGCATCGTTCCACTTCGTCACCTTCCCGAGATAAATCCCCGCCATCACCTCGCGGGAAAGATTCAGTTTCGTCACGCCCGGCAGGTTATACGCTAAAACAATCTCGCCCGCCGTAGCTGGGATCATCACCACACCCTTGGCCACCTTCGCGATCTCCGCGTCCGACATCGCCGCATCGCTCGCTCCAAAATCAACCACTCCAGCCGTGAAATTCTTCACCCCGGCTCCGCTGCCGACAGACTGATAGTTCACCTGCACCGCCGGAAACAGTTTATTATACTCGACGCCCCAGCGTTGATAAAGAGGTGCTGGAAATGTTGCCCCGGCACCCGAGAGCTGCTGGGCATGGGCGTCGGAGGCAATTGCGGCAAAAGCAACGATCGCGGATAGAATTGCAGTGGATTTCATAAGTCGAGTTCGAGCAAAGGGGGCGGCAGTCATCCTGCCAATGGCTTGATTGTGACAATTCTGTCACAATCCAAACGTCACGAGCAACATATTCATCGCTTCAAACCGTCAGCCTCAACCACCCGCCCTCAACGATGCGCGCCCGCAGGCCACCCCTCCCCTTCAGCGCCGCCTCGGCACCCGGCCCGAACGCATCGTCCATCCAGTGACAAGGCGACGACTCTCCCGTCCCGGAAAAAACCACCCCCTGCACCTCAAACTCTTTCCCGATCAGCGTCTCCAAATCGATGCCCCTCGTGAGCACATTCCGCCGAAACACCGAAGGGCCGCGATCTCTCACACCAAGCTCGCCGCACAGGGCCTCATACACCTCCGCCGCAAAAAAAGTCACCTGCCCTTTATAGTCCTCCTTGTAACCAAAAAACCGATCCCCTCTTAGCCCCATGCCCGCAACACACTCCACGGCCTCGACGGACTTCACCCCATGCTCACCAGCCGCTTGCCCGTGGTGGCCGAAAAAATTATGCCCGGGAGAGATGAAAATCCGCTCCACCGAAATCGTCGCGTCGAGATTCATTCGGCCACCTTCTCCCAATCCTCCGGAGTGTTCGCATTAAAAAACACCGCGTCCCACTTCGTATCCACGTCAAAAATCTTCATCAGTCCCAAGGATTCCAGCTCCACGATCCATTTTTGCAAGCCAAACTCACCACTCCCTAGCCGAGCCAGTCCGCTCGCCAGTGCCTCTTTCGGATACGCCGCCACCAACGGCTCAAACATCCCGCCCCGCCTCGGAGCGACGCCCATACCCGGCTCCAAACGCCGCACGATCTCCTCAAGAAACGCCTCGCTGACAAACGGCAAATCCAGAGCCAAAACGAGCGCATACTCTTCCTCCACCTCACCCAACGCGGTCACCACTCCTCCCATCGGCCCTGCATCACAAGCATCCGCAACCCACAAATCGCCTTCCGGCAACCAATCCGGACGCACGCGGGCCGAAACCCAGACATTCCCTCCACAGACCCACCGCAGCAAATCTCTCTGTCGACGCCACAATTCCACACCTCCCGCCCGCAAAAGCGCCTTGTCGCTCCCCATGCGTAACGAACGCCCTCCGGCCAGAAGCACGCCAGCCGCTGACAATATCCCCGCACCTCTCTTCTGTTGATTCACGCTCATTCGACTGTCACCCGTGAGATTCCCGCACGCAATCCCAATCCCGCCGCCCCTGTCAGTGCGTCCGGGATTCCCCCGCCTTATTTAAAGAATAAACTTTCTTTTTATCTTTCTTTAAGGTCGGGTGCTGTATTCTCTTTGTCTTGTTATGAAAACTCCGACACTCCGATTCCCTCCAATAACATCGCCCTACGCTTGTGGAGCGGATCGCAACGAGCCAACGAAGCCGCGTATTCTCTTCTCCAGCGTCTTCGGGCCGTTTGCCAGAAACGACGAGTTTGGCAGCCGGGAGAT
>JBBRHN010000185.1:0-5498 GCA_038222685.1 Chthoniobacterales bacterium
CAGCATTCGTCGCCGCGCGCGCGGCGCGGCAGCCGTGATTGCGCCGTTTAATTTCCCCATTCATCTCGGACATGGCGCGGGCGTTGCTTATCTCCTTGCCGGCAATCCCGTTCTCTACAAGCCTTCGCCCCTCGCCGTGAATGTCGGCGCCGCCTATGCCGCCGAGATGCAAGCCTGTCTGCCGCCGGGCGTCTTTGAGTTCGTGCCGGGCTGGAGTGAAACGGGACGCGCGCTTTGCCTGGATCGCTCCGTGCGCGCCGTTTGTTTCACAGGATCGATTCCGGTCGGCACGGCGCTTGCACGCGAGCTGTCCGAGGATTACTCGAAATCCCTCGCACTTGAACTCGGCGGAAAAAACTCCGCCATTATCTGGCGCGATGCGGACTTGAAACTGGCGGCAACCTCCGTGGCTGAGGGGATGTGCCTGACGACCGGCCAACGCTGCAATGCGACTTCACGCGTGATCATACACGAGTCGGTCATCGCGGCATTTCTCCCGCTGCTTCTCGCCGCCCTCGCCCGTTTTGCGCCGGGCGATCCGCTCGATGAGGCGACCATGCTTGGACCGTTGATCAGCGCGGCAGCGGTCGAACGTTATTGCGCCGTCACCTCCGCGACGCCGGGGGAGTGGATTTTGCCCGCCGCGACGCCGGGAGAGAATCCCACGGGCCAGAGCGGCCATTACGTAACTCCAGCCGTCCTGCTGGCGACAAACACTCGCGCTCTCGACGCCTCCGATTTGGCGAGGAAGGAAACCTTTGCGCCTGTTCTCGTGATCGAAAGCGTCGCCGATGCCGATGCGGCGATCTCGCGCCACGACGCCTGGAACTTTGGCCTAACTGCCAGCGTGTTTTCAGCCGAGAGGGAGTTTTTTGAAGCGATAGGAAATCACCTCGCGGTCGGAAATCTTTACTGGAATCTCCCAACAACATTCTCGCCATCCACGCTCCCTTTCGGCGGGTGGGGCGCATCGGGCAACTCGCATCCGGGTGCGCGCGGGTTCGTGAGATTCGCCACGGACGAACAAGCGGTTCAATGGAAAGCCTAAGTCTATGAGACGCGGATTTCTCGACAAACTTATCGAACGCATCGCCCTCGTCCAACCGGGCGAAGTCCAGAACTACCTTGTCGAGATCGCGCGCGAAAAAGGATTTCTCGAAACTATCTTCAACGCCATTCTCGAAGGAGTCATCGTGACGGATCCCAAGGGACGCATCATCTATCTCAACCGCGCGGCATGTGGATTTTTTGGGATTGAGCAGGAAACCGGACTCGGACATCCGATCGGCGAGGTCGTCCGAGGGCTTGATTGGGACATCCTCGGCGGCCCGGGTGACGAAGTGATCAGCCGGGATCTCGAGGTTTTTTACCCCGAAAATCGTCTATTGAACTTTTACGTCGTCCCGCTTTTGAGCGACGAGACGGATGGTGGCAACACCGAAACCGTCGGACGCGCGATCATTCTGCGCGACATTACGGAGACTCGCCGCGAGACGGAAGAGACCATCGAGAGCGAGCGTTTTTCCGCACTCACCATGCTGGCTGCCGGTGTCGCGCACGAAGTCGGCAATCCGCTCAACTCGCTGGACATTCACTTGCAAGTCATGCAGCGGCGGCTGCAAAAACTTCCTTCAAAGTCGCGTCCGGAACTCGAAAAAGCCATCGACGTCGCCCGTAGCGAAGTCTCTCGACTCGACCACATCATCACACAGTTTCTCCGCGCGATCCGCCCGCAGCCGCTCGAGTTGCTCGCCGAAAATCTCAACACAATCGTGGAGGAATCCGTCACGTTTCTCGCGCGGGAAATCCACGATCGGGATGTGTTGGTTGAGCGTGATCTCGCCTCAAACATCCCGACCATCCAAGTGGACCGCGACCAGCACAAGCAGGCCTTTTACAACATCGTGTGCAATGCTTTCCAAGCGATGAAAACCGGCGGCATTCTCCGCATCCGCACGAGTGCTGACGAAACGCACGTCAACGTCTCGTTCTCAGACACCGGCGGCGGCATACCCCCCGAAAACATCAGCCGCATTTTCGAACCTTACTTCACGACGAAGGCGTCTGGCACGGGACTCGGGCTCCTGATCGTTCGCCGCATCGTGCGCGCTCACGGCGGCGAAGTCGTTCTGGAAAGCGCCCCCGGCCGCGGCCTTACCCTTACCATACGCCTCCCGCGCGCCGACAGCCGCGTCCGCTTTCTTGAACAAGGAACCCGCCCCTGAATACGCACGTGGGGGCTTTGTTCGAATTCCAACGCAGCGATCGCTGAAGAGCGACCGGAAAGGAATTGATCCTGCTTCGAAGGCTTCACGTTTTTGCCTGCCGGGGAGAACGAGGGCGCTTTCGCGCAGGTGGTCGAACTGCGTTCGAATCTGGAAGAACGCCGGTCAGGGGGTTTCGAATCGGGTGCCGGGGGTGGTGTCTTCGAGGGCTGCTCAATACCACGCTGGGCAACTTGACGGGACTGCTCATCGCCCTACCTTCTTCGCACGATGGGCAATGAAGCGAGACGTTTCGCGAAACGCCCGCAGGCTTCCCGATCAGCTTTTGTAAGGAAGAGGATTTCCCCAACTCATGCACCCGCCTTCGCCCGCCGCGCGCACGTGGGCCTTGGCAATGTCTTCGATGCCTTTCCACGCGTACGGATCTTCGCCCGCTACCATGACGATGTCGCGGTAGTCCTGCATTGCCATCGAAGTATTCTCAGCGTATCGCCAGGGAAGGAATGATTCCGCGCTCATGTAGTGGTTCACCAGCGCGCGACGATAGCCGGATTTTGCACGGTTGGGTAACGAACGGTGCAGCGTGTATCCGTTGAAGAAAACAACAGACCCCTTTTTGACTTCCACAGGAATCTCATCCGCAACGGTGTAAGGGAAGCCCTGCGCCTCGAGGGAGCAATCGAAACTCCGGTCTCCGTGCCACTCTTGCTTCCAGAGAATACCCGGTTTGTGGGAGCCGGGAATGATCCAGAGGCAGCCGTTCTCAATCGTCGCATTGTCCAACGCAATCCAAGCTCCGAGCAGTGAGCGGTCGCGGGTGGGAATATAGTCTTCATCCTGATGCCATGCCTGTCCGGGCTTTCCCGCGGCTTTGAAAAACAGCATGGACTGCATGGCTTTCACGTTCGGTCCGATCGTCGTGGTGAGTGCCTGAACAATCGCGGGATGGGACAGGGCACTATGCATGAGCGCCGAGAGTTTGTGCGGGAAATGGATACAGAGGATTTCTTGCATGATCTCGTTGTCGCTCAGGCTGGAGGGGGCAGGCTCGACGCCTTGAATTTTTCCATCGGCATTTCGGCAGATCCGCGCGGCCTCACGGTTGATGGCCTCAAGCTCGGCCTCAGCGAGAGCACGATCAAGAACCAGGAACCCATGATCCTTGTAAAACGTCGCCGCTTCTGCGCCCAACGGACTTGAAAACCATCCCGCTGGCGGGACATCGCCCTCCCAGCTGGAAAACGGGGTCATGTCTGAAACTTTTCCTGAGGATTCTTGAGCAGTAATCATTTTTTTGAATATACACGTATCGTAAGAACTAAAAATGCCTGCAACAGTTAAAAACATATCTGAGGTTCATCATGTCGACGGACGCTTCACGAAATCATCCGGGTTTGGCATCGCGACTTATCGCGAGGGCGGGCGACTCGGCCCTCGCTGGCAGGCACACTATCAACTCGTGATCATGCATCGCGGCAGCGTAACGGTGCGAGTGGACGGAACTTCGTTTAGTCTCAAAGCCGGAATGGGCATATTATTGGCTCCCGGGCATGTGGAGGCGTTTCAATTTTCTCGTCGAGTCAAGGCCTGCCATAGCTGGTGTCACATCGTCCCGGAGGATTTGCCGGAGAAGATGACGTTTCCGGCGTCCGCCTTTCATCGTGTCGCAAAGTGTCCGCCGCAGGTGATGGCTCTGGTTCGACTCGGCTTGCAGAAGAATCGAACAGGTGCCGCGACCTCGGCGGAAACTCATTCAAGTTGCTGTCTGGTCCTCGCTGCCATCTGGGCTTTTGCCGCGTCCATGGGTGAGGACAGGGTGGAACGAAGTTTGAACCAAACGGCGCTCGCAAAGTTCCATGCCGCCGTCGAGAGCTTGGGATCCCGTCAGATCACTCTGGCGAGCCTTGCCCGGCAATGCGGCGTGAGTGAGGGGCATTTGATCAAGCTTGTGAGGGAGTGCATGGGAATGACGCCGATGGAGATCGTCTGGAGGTCACGAGTGACGCGCGCCGCGAGAGCGTTGAGCGAAACAGGGCTTTCCGTTGCAGAGGTCGCTGAGCAGACGGGCTTTGCGAACGCGTATCATTTTTCGCGTCGGTTCCGACAGCAGTTCGAGCAGTCTCCGCGCGCTTGGCGGCTTGCGGCTTGGGGGGCGACCGCGCGATAGCGGGTTGGCCGATCTACAAAAACTCCGGCAGGGGCGAGAGAGGTGGCAGACGGTTTTGAGAGAGGAGCGCGTTGTGGAAACAGCGGAGTCCGTCTTTTTCGTCGGCTCCGAGTTCGAAGCGAAGCGAGTGGGTGAGGTAGTCGAGAGACTCTTCGGGATCCTCGCCGCGTGCGAGCATGCCCGCGGCGGCGACTTGGCGTAGAATGCGCGCCACGAGTTCGCGATTTTGGCATCGGGCGTGGAATACCCAGATCGCGAAGACGAAAGGTTTACCTGTCCAGGCAAACCACGCTTCGCCGAGATCGGTGACCTGCCAGGTAGGGTCGAGATTTTTGCGGTATGCCAGCGCCGGGTCGCCGATGAGGAGACGCGCGGCGGGCCGTTCACGCTTTTTCAAAACGCCAAACCGGGCGATGGCTTGCTCGACGTTCTTGTCGTCCAGAATCAAAGCCACGGGGATGTCGTGAGGTATCTGCAAGCTCTCGCGTTCAGGAGTCTCCCCAACCTCCCGGACGTGGAGTATTTTCAGACAAAAGGCATGACGTTGCGCTCCGAAGACGACGTTCCCGTCGAGCTCGACGGTGAACTTACGGGTTCACTCCCCTGCCGTTTCGGGTTTTCCCGGCACAAACTGAACGTTCTTGTTTGAGTTGGAAGCGGCTGCCTATTCGCCGAGGCGTTTGCCGGGGAGGAGATAGTTGACGGCGTAATCGCGGATGGCGTCTTCGAGCGAGGTGGTCGGAGCGATGTAGCCGGTCTCGCGGAGTTTCGAGATGTCCGCGCAAGTGTGGTATTGATACTGCTCGCGGAGGGACTCCGGCATTTCGATGAATTCGATATTGGGCGTCTTGCCGAGGGCGGCAAAAAGGGCGTTGGCGAGATCGACCCAGGTGCGCGCGACGCCGGAGCCCACGTTGAAGAGTCCGCCGGCGTTTTCGTCTTCGGCGAGATGGAGGGTCATGCGAACGGCGTCTTTCACGTAGATGAAGTCGCGTTGCTGGCCGCCGTCGGGATACTCGGGTTTGTAGCTTTTGAAGAGGCGGATTTTGCCAGTGGACTGGATTTGTTCGCAGGCCTTGCAAACAAGGCTGCGCATGTCTTCTTTG
>JBBRHN010000186.1:0-5491 GCA_038222685.1 Chthoniobacterales bacterium
CCCACGCCGCGCTCGTCGCCCGGCAAATGGGCAAGGTTTGCATTTGCGGCGCCTCGGCGTTGCAGATCGATTACGCGAAGAAAACGGTTACGGCCTCCGGCAAGACCTTCAAGGAAGGCGACTACCTTTCGATCGATGGCACGACCGGCACGGTCTACGCCGGACAAATCGCGACGGCGCCGAGCGAGATCGTGACCGGAACGCTCGAAGGCGACAAAGCCGCGCGGAAAACGGAGAAGTTCAAGGCGTTCAATCAGCTCATGCAATGGTGCAACGAGCTCGCGCGGATGGAAGTCCGCTGCAACGCCGATAACCCCGAGCAAACGCGCAACGCGCTCGCGTTCGGCGCCACCGGCATCGGGCTGACCCGCACCGAGCACATGTTCTTCGAAGGCGATCGGATCGATGCGATGCGCGAGATGATCCTGGCCGACAACGTCGAGGATCGGAAGGCCGCGCTCGCGAAATTGCTGCCCTACCAGCGGGACGATTTCACCGGCATTTTTAAGGCACTAAAAGGTTACCCGGCGACGATCCGTTTCCTCGATCCGCCCCTGCACGAATTCCTGCCGCATGATAAGAGCGCGCAGGCCGAGCTCGCGAAAAAGATCGGCGTGACCCCGGAAAAAGTGGCGCTTCGCGTCGCGCAGCTCCACGAGTTCAACCCGATGCTCGGGCATCGCGGCTGCCGTCTCGGCATCGCCTATCCGGAGATCACGGAAATGCAGGCGCGCGCCGTTTTTGAAGCGGCCGCGATCGTCGCAAAAAAGAAGATCAAGGTGAAACCCGAGATCATGATTCCGCTGGTCGGTTTCCGGAAAGAACTTGAGCTCCAGGTCGAGATCGTCCATCGCGTCGCGCAGGAAGTCATGAAGGCGAAGGGCGTGCAGTTTGAATACCTCGTCGGCACAATGATCGAAGTCCCGCGCGGTGCCGTCACCGCTGATGAAATCGCCGAGACCGCGCAGTTCTTCAGCTTCGGGACAAACGACCTGACCCAGACTGCCCTCGGCATGAGCCGTGACGACATGGGCTCGTTCCTCAACGCCTACACAGAGGCCGAGGTTTTCGCGAAAAACCCCTTCGCCACTCTCGATCAGAGCGGCGTCGGTCAACTCATCAAGATCGCCATCGAAAAGGGCCGCAAGACGAATCCGAAAATCAAACTCGGCATCTGCGGTGAACACGGCGGCGATCCGGATTCCGTCAAATTCTGTCACAAGATCGGTCTCAACTATGTGAGCTGCTCGCCCTTCCGCGTCCCCGTTGCACGCCTTGCCGCCGCGCAGGTCGCGCTCGAAGAAGCGAAATAGATTCCCACCAGGAGGGTTCCCCCTCCCCAAACGGAACAGCCGCCCGCGGAGAGATCCCGGGCGGCTTTTTCGTGTTCAGCCGTCCCGCTCAGCCTGCAAGGTTCGGCGTGACGTAACTCCAATCGCAACGCCCCGGAGTGACATCGAGTGTACCGAACCCAGGGAAAGTGCCCCAGTTGTCACCCTTCCACCACGCGCCGCAAACGGCACCGCCTGTCAGAAACGTCCGCTCGTTCCATCGCAGCGATTCGTTGACGTGAAGATGGCCTTGCAATACCAACACGAGCCGGTGTTGAGCAAAAAGGGCCAGCACCTCGTTCGCGTCCACCACCACGAGATTCGGCGGCAGAGCAGCCTCCGCGGCTTCTTTCGTTTGAAAAAACATCGAGCGGAACGGCACATGCGAACACAGCACGATTGGCATTTCGGTCGGCGTCTTCGCGAGCAACTCTTTCAGCCAAGTGATCTGCTCCCCGCCAACCCAACCCCGGTATTGCGCGCCACTGAGCGGTTGAATCGAATCCAAAATCACAAACCGGTAGCCCGCATAGTCGAACGAACGCCGCGTTTCCTTGAGTCCAAACGTCGCACGAAAAAAACGCGCCGGATCTTCCTCAGGCGCGGAACCGTCTGCCGGGCTCACCGCTACGAGATCGTGATTGCCCAGCACCGCTTCGATCGGACGATCCAGCGTATCAAGGAACTCTCTCAGCACAGCAAACCTTGGCTCCATCGCATCCGCCGTAGACGTGTATCCGCCATGAACAAAATCGCCGCCACCCACGATGAGATCACAATCGACGTCGCGCATCCGCCGCGCGATCTCCCGAAGTTTTCGCGGCGCCTCGTGCTCAAGCATTGCGTGCACATCGGTAAAATAAAGAAACCGCAGCGCTTTGGCTTCAGCCGTCGCCGCAGGAAGTTCCACCAAGGGCAAAGCCAAAACTCCAAGACCAAGTTTAAGAAAATGTCTCCTCGCGATCATTCAGCCTGAAGCTTCAGCGCGAGACGCGCGTTGTCAAGATGCCGCGTATTTCGGCTGCATCTGGAGACCCTCCACAAAACGGTGAGGGAGCCGCGACAAGCCGGCCGACGCGCCCAGCAACGCGCCCACCACGGCACCGCGGTGGCAATTGTCGCCTCCCAGATTTGTGTTGGATATGATGCCGCTTTCAAAATCATCCGCGTATTTCCATGCCAGATAAAGCGAGGCCGGAAAAGCGTCCGCCAAATAACACGCAGAGCTGAGGCGGCGACCAATCACGACTTCATCCGGTTCGCGCGACCACTTCGCCGTCTTGCGCGGAGAGCACCAATCCGATCCGTGTTCGAAAATCGCGTCCCGCAGATCCCCTCCCGCCAACACGTCGCAAAGGATACGCGCCAATGCATCGCTAGTCGCAAACACTTCAGGCCCCCGATGCGTCAACGCGACATGCTCGCGCACCACTTCGCGTGCCTTCGCCGTGTCGCCCGCAAAAACGCCGCAAATCGCGCCGACATGCGCCAGCCCTCCAATGTGGATATCAGTTCCCCCGCATTGACGCGGTGACTTTCCGCGCGCGTAAGCCGTAAAAAAGTTTCGATGACACTCCTCCAAATAAGTGTCCCGATGGCTGCCCGGTGTGCGCAGAAAATCGATATAGCGTTGCAGGTAGTCGTCCGCATCGTAGCCGTCGCACGCGGCAAGCGACTCGAACAAAACATGCACAAGGCGGAGATTGAGCGTGTTTTCTCCAGCGCGGAGGAACTGGTGGTAGTGAACCCCGCGCTTTCCCCAAAAACGCGCTTGATCGTGGAGAATCTCCCCGCGTTCGTTGAGTGCTCGATACTCGGATCTCCACAAAATGCTGCCCGGATGCAGCGAACGCGGCGTGAGAAAACTTCGCACGTGACCATAATCCCTCATCAGTTCCTCGCGGTCGTAATACCAGTGGACCGGCATCGCCAGCGCATCGCCGATCAGTGGTCCCCAGATGACCCCGCCCACGCGATCCTCCATCGAAGGGTTGACTTCGGCATCCCGCCGCATCGCGCAATCAGTGTGACTTGGTAAAAATGTTTCGATATTATTTTTACGTCGCCAATCGGCCATCGGCTTTCTCTTTTTCGTAGAATCGCAAAATTTCACGCAATCGAGCACTTAGCGCCTTGATTCCCATCAAATGTTTTTCACGCAAAAGTCGAGTCACGCTTTGACCTCGGGCCATCGTTCGCCTAAACACGTCCCGATGTCAGACATTGATTGGGAGCAAATGGATATGATCGCCGATGGATATTCGGCGGAGTTTCTGGAAATTTTAAATGAATTCGCAAGCGAGATGCCGAACTTGCTGGCAAGTCTTCAAACGGCTTGCGCAACAGGCGAATGCCCCGAGGTCATAAAAGTCGCGCACCAGATCAAGGGCAGTGCCGCAAACTTCGGATTCCGCAGCGTGAGCACCGCCGCTGCTGAGATCGAGAGTCGAGCCAAAGCGGGCTCGCTCGACGGCTGCGTTGAGCAACTCGCTCTTGCGCAAACGGCCTTCAGTGCATCGCTCGACGAACTGCGCGCAAGCCGCGGAGTGAGCGTGTCTTAGCGTTCGCGCGGCTTGACCCCGCGGCGACTTCGGATAACTCCTACATCCTCATGCAAATCGTCCCCATCTGGCCCGCCACGCCCCCTGGCGCTCTTGGCAACAACCCCTGCGACATTCCCACGCTCGAAATCTACGAACCGTTCGGCCAAACGTTTTCGCGTGCGGCCGTTCTTATTCTCCCAGGCGGGGGTTACGGAATGCTGTCCGCCCAAGAGGGCGAGGGATACGCCGGAGTTTTTCAGCTCATGGGCTTCCATGCCTTTGTGCTCAACTACCGTCTCGGCTCCAACGGATACCGGCATCCGGTCATGTGGCAGGATGCGACGCGCGCATTGAGGATCGTGCGTTCCCGTGCGGAACAAGACGGATTCGACCCGCACAAAATCGTCATTATAGGCTCCTCCGCTGGCGGACACCTCGCCGCAACTTTATTGACAAAATGGGATGTCGGCCGCGCGGACTCCGACGACCCCATCGAACGCGTGAGTTCGCGCCCCGATCTAGGCGTTCTCTGCTACCCCGTCATCACCATGGGCATAAAAGCTCACAGCGGCAGTCGTCAGAATCTTCTCGGCGAAAATCCCGGAGATGCACTTGCTCACGAACTCTCAGCCGACGAAAATGTCCGCGCCGATACTCCGCCGTGTTTTGTGTGGCACACGTGGGAAGACGGCGGCGTTCCCGTCGATGAGAGCCTCGCGTTCGTCAATGCGTTGCGCGCCGCAGGCGTGCCATTCGAATGCCACATCTATCAAGACGGACACCATGGATTGGGAATGAAAGACGGCCTCCGCTGGCCCGAAGACTGCCTTGCGTGGCTCCAGAGGCGGCTCGGCATCAAGCGGCCTTAATCCCGCGCCGTCTTCGGTCTGACGTAAAACATGATGGTGATGCCCACGCAGATGAGCAGGGAGCCGAGCCATTTTGGGAGCCAACCGGGGTCGTAGAGGACTTGAAGGGTCGTCTCGCCGAGATCGCGCGGATTCCACTCGGCTTGCGAGAATTTGTAGTTGAATCCGGTCAGGTTCGCGAAGAGCGTTCCTGGGAAGCTCGCGGGGTGGTTCATCTTGGCTGTTCCGGTTTTCGTCTCGCCGGTTTTCGCGTCTTTGAATTCGACGCTCGCGATGAAATTGGATGGCGTTTCGGTGCCCTCGTAGCGCGGCACTTCAAAGTTCGCCAAGCGGATGGAAAACGGAACGGGGCGGAGTTCCAATCCATAGCCAATACGCACGACTTTGCGTCCGTCGGTAAGTGCGGTCACCTCACCGGACTCCACCCAACGCGTGGGAGCGTCTTTAATTTCAGGCGAAACGAGACGGGCGCGGAAGCCCGGAATTCCCTGTGCGCCTTTCTCAAGCGGAGGGCCGGGCTTAACAAGCTTGGCCTTCACCGCACTGGGCAAAACGGAAACGACCTCGGCCTCCCAGTCCGCCCAGCCGAGGGAGATTTTTTCGGCTATCGCCATGCGGCCCGAAGCGTAGGTGATGCCCGAGCGCTGGAGTTGAAATGCGACCCCTTCGCCGTCCGGCGCAAGGAGGAGCGCGGGTTTGGAAACATCCGCGGGATCGCTGGTGGCAATTCGGACAAGCGCGGCCGGGT
>JBBRHN010000187.1:0-5488 GCA_038222685.1 Chthoniobacterales bacterium
TTTTCTGCGAGGAGGCGGCCGAGGGCTTCGCCGTCGGCGAGATAGTGGGGATCTTCGAGGGAGGCGGAGCAGAAGACGCAGGCGTTGCCGATGTAGTCGTCGGGGAGCGGGCGCTCATTGATGACCACTTCGGGATCGGGCATTTTGTGGCGTCCGGCATCGGGGAAGCCATTGACTTTGGCGGTTTCGAGGACTTCGACAACGGCTTCCGGCGATTCGGCGTTGAGGAGAAAGTCTTCGTATTGCTGGCGGACGGTGCCGAGTTTATGGAGATGATCGAGGACGGCAAAGAGGGGATCCCATGAGCGATCTTCGTTGAGAATGATGGTGGGTTTGCCAGTCAGGTTGCGGTCGAGGGTTTGGAAGCCGACGAAGATCGAGATGGCTTTGAACATGTCTTCGAGGGTGGCGCCGGGCGTGAAGACGAAGGCGTCGGACTCGATGATTTTTCGCTCGATGTTGGAGAGAGTGATGCGTTGGTCGCCGTTTGAGTTATAGATATCCCACCCGCCGGCAAAGAGTAGGTAGAGGAGGCGGGCG
The DNA here is from genome assembly GCA_038222685.1 of Chthoniobacterales bacterium. GTDB lineage: Bacteria > Verrucomicrobiota > Verrucomicrobiia > Chthoniobacterales > Terrimicrobiaceae > JBBRHN01. Next base: position 541 of record JBBRHN010000187.1, read on the forward strand.
CGGGAGGCGCGGTGAGGATCGTCGGCACCGAGGACGGTTCCGGAGAGTCGGATTTTTGGCATTCGGGTGTTCGCGAGAAGGATAGCACGCGGCGTGCCGTCTTCGCATTTTTGTTTTCGAGCCTACTTCGCGGCCGGCTTCCGCATGAGCCAGTAGATTTCGCCGGGCCAGGAGGGAAACATTTTTCCCCACCAGAGATTGAAGCGCATCCATGTGGCGGAGTTTTCGAGGCGGCTGCCTTTGCTGCGGGCAAAAAAAGCGCCGCTGAGGAATTCGGTTTCGAGGCCCGCCTGAGCGGCCATGGAGCGGACGCGGGATGGCGAGAAGACGCTGACGTGGCCCATGGGGGCGGCGGTCTGGCGCACGCGGCGTTCGCGGGCGGGAGCGAGGAAGGCGGGGAGGACAGGGAAGCCGCCGATGAGCGAGCCTCCGGGCGAGATGCTTGCGGCGATTTTTTTTAGGACGGCCTCGGGGTTGGAGAGGTGCTCGAGGACGTGGAGGAGGATGGCGCAGTCGTAAGTGGCTGGGAGGGTGAAGGCGGGGTCTTCGAGATTGGCCTCAAAAAAATCCGTGTAGCCTACGGCGCGGAGGCGCTCGGTGAGCATGACGGCATCGACGGCGGTCCATCGGGCGCAGGGAATGGGCTGGGGCGCGGATTGGACAAACTCAAACATCTGGCCCGTGTGGACGCCGATTTCCGCGACGACGAGAGGACGAGCGGCGCGCATACTTTCTGTGCGCAGAAGGTGATAGCCGAACCAGTAGCGGAGGAGGCGAATCGGGTAGCGGACGGATTTTGCCTCAGCGGTCATGCCAAAGCGTTTCGTTCGCACGGTGGGATTGGTGGCAAGGAAATCGATGTCCCAGTGGGTGGTATCGGGTGTTTTCAAAGAGGCTGGCGAGAGTGCCGACGAAGGGGCAGTGGGTCAAGCTGGATGGAACGTGGGCGAAATTTAGGTGATGATGGCGGAATTCGTTTCTTGACGTTTTTCGCCGCATACTTCATGCAGTGCGGCTTCCCCGACTCTTGACGAGCGGGCACAGATTGAATCCATGAGTTTTTTCCGCCTGCAAAATCCCATCCTACTGACGCTGATTATCGTAATCGGCACCGCGCTGCCATCATCATTTGCGCAGGGGCCGGTGGGTCCTGTGGTCAGAGAGATTGTCATTGAGAACGTCGGCGCGCCGAGCATCTCGAAAGAGCGCGTAATGGCAAACCTCGCGACGAAAGTGGGTGCGCCATATAGCGAGCGGGCGGCGGAGCAAGACATCCGGGCGCTTTACGCGACGGGCGGTGTGTCGAACGTGCGTATGTTTGCCGAACCTCTCGGTGACGGGGTCAAGGTGACGGTGCTCTTGCAGGGGCGTCCGGTGATTGAAGAGATCATTATCGAGGGCGCAGACCGGATTCCGATGACTCGGGTGCGGCGCGACATCGGGGCGAAGGTCGGTGATGTCGTGAGCGAGGAAAAGATTGAGGATGACCGTCAAAAAATCCTCAAGATGTATGAAGATCGCAACTACTCGGAGATCGAGGTTCAGTATCGCATTCAGGAAATCGCCGGCAAAAACCGCGTGCGACTGGTCTATTCGATCACCGAAGGGCCAAAGCTGATCGTCCGGCGGATCACGTTCGTGGGGAACGATTCGATTTTGCCGCGGGACATTCGCAAGGTGATGAAGACGAAGCCGCAGGATTTTCTTTCGTTTTTTACGAAGAGCGGAAAATTGCTGCCAGCGCAAGTTGAAGAAGACAGGGCGGCGATTCGGACGCTGTATCAGAACCGCGGATTTGCGGACGTCGATATCTCGGATATCCAAACCCAACCGGTCGCGAACGAAGGGGTCGAGCTCATCATCACGGTTGTCGAGGGAATGCAGTATCGGGTGAATGTGGTGAAACTTGAGGGCATCAACATCGCTCCGCAGGATCAGGTGCTGAGCCGGATGCAGATGCTCGGCGGACAGCTCTTCACGCCAAAGGGGATGGGCGATGATCTGAAGGCGTTGCGGGATTTTTACGGAGCCAAGGGTTATGTGGACATGGTTGCGATGCCCGAGGTGTTGCCGGCGGGGCCCGGTGCGGTCGATCTGACTTACCGTCTGGATGAGGGCGTGCAGTCTTACGTGAATCTCATCAGCATTCAGGGCAACACGCGCACGCAGGATCGCGTGATCCGGCGCGAACTTGCTGTCAAACCCGGCGACGTGTTTGACACGACTTTGGTCGATGTGAGCAAGAAGCGGCTGGATAACTTGAACTATTTTTCGCGCGTGGACACGGCACCGACGGACACGATTGTGCCCGGTCGAAAAGATCTCAATATCATTGTTGAAGAGAAGCGCACCGGGTCGTTTAACTTCGGTGTGGGATTCAGCACGACGGATAGCTTGCTCGGGTTCGCGGAGTTGCAGCAGAGCAACTTCGATCTGTTGAACTGGCCGAATTTCACCGGCGGCGGACAGCGTTTCCGTATTCGCGGGCAGTATGGTTTGCAACGAAGTGACTTTGTGATCGCACTGACGGAGCCGTGGTTCCTGGGTTACAAGCTCGCGGTGGGTATCGAGGGTTACTATCGCAACGCGAACTTCCTCTCGGCGGTTTACCAACAGGAGAATTTGGGTGTCGCGTTGCAGGCCCGCAAGCAGATCTGGCGGGCGCTGGCGGCGCGAGCTGAGTATCGCATCGAGCGGATCCGCATCTACAACGTGGACAACGTCGATGACAATGACTTTTTCTTTAACGACGGGTTTAACGACGGATTCGAAGGCAACGAAAACGCTGGCCCAGTGATTCAGGATTCGGCCGGGACGTATGTGAAAAGTTCGCTGACGGGGTCGCTCGTTTGGGACACGCGCGACAGTTTGTTTCTGACTCGCAAAGGCGAATTGCTGGAGTTGACGGGCTTTATTGCTGGCGGGCCGCTCGGGGGAGACGTGCAGGATTTTGGAATCTCGTTCGAATTCGCGAAATACTTCTCACTTCCGCTCGACATGATTTTCTTGGTCAAAGGGCAGGTGTCTATTGTGGACGGCTGGGGCGGCGACGGCGGGAACGATGACGGATATGGCAACGGGGTGCCGATTTTCGACCGTCTCTATCTCGGTGGAGCCAACAACATGCGCGGGTTTAACTTCCGGGAGGTCGGGCCAGTTGACGAATTCGGCAATCCGATTGGCGGAAACTCGCTGGCGTATCTGACCTTTGAGCTCACATTCCCCATTGTTGCGCGAGTCCGCGGCGCGGTATTCACCGACATGGGTTTTGTTAACGTCGATGCGGGCGATTTCAGCACGACAAATACGAACGTCGACATCGGGCTTGGTCTGCGCTTGGATCTTCCCATCGGGCCGATTCGCGTCGATTACGGCATCCCGGTTATTTACGATAACTTCAACGGACCTCCCGGGAAATTTAACTTCAACATCGGCTACCAATTTTGAACAGAATGGCCTCGACGTGGTCGAAGCTTGACCGGAACATTGTTCCAACGCACTCTCACCAAACCAAATAGTAAACCAACATGCTCAAATCCATCCTCTCCATCGCCATCGTCGCCACCGCGCTCTGCGCTGCCGCACCATCCGCCAACGCACAGATCAAAGTCGGTGTGATCGACATGAACATCGTGTTCACCCAGTATTACCGCACCAAAGACGCCGAGGCAAAATTGAACGAAGCTCGCGCCGCAGCAAAAAAGGAGCTCGACGACCGTTTGGAGACCCTCAAGAAGTCGATGGACGAGATCAACAAGATCAACGCCGATCTCGAGAAGCCTGAGTTGAGCAAGGACGCGAAAGATAAAGCCACGAAAGGCCGCGACGAGAAAGTCAACGAGGCGCGCAACCTTGACCGCGAAATCACCGAATTCCGTGGCACCCGCGAACGCCAACTCCAAGAGCAATTCGTCCGCATGCGCAAAGACATTATCGACGACATCATGAAGATCGTGAACGACAAGGTGAAGACCGCCGGCTTCGATCTCGTGTTTGACAAGTCGGGCATGAGCATGGGGCAGATTCCGGTTCTGGTCTATTCCCGCAATGATCTCGATTTCAGCAAGGAGATTGTTGACAGCCTGAACAAGGCGGCACCGAAGGCCACTCCAGCTCCTTAATCAAGGATGACTCTTCGCGAGGTTGCCGATCGCACAGGCGGTTGGGTTGCTCCCGAGGTTTTCGGTCAGGAGATCCACGCGGTGGCCTCGCTCGCGGAGGCCAACCCCGGGGATCTTTCTTTTTTCGGAAACCGGAAATACCTGAAGGCGCTGCGGAAATGCCGTGCGTCTGCGGTGCTGGTTCCGCATGGATTCGCTGAGGAATTGCCTCTGGTGCGAATCTGGGTGGACAATCCGGCGGAGGCGTTTGCAGCTTTGTTACCGGTATTTGCTCCGGCACCGATTGAGCCTCCTCCGGGAGTGCATGCTAGCGCGTTGGTGGGGGAAGGCGTTGTGCTCGGCGAGGGAGTCTCTATCGGCGCGTTTGTTGTAGTCGAAGCGGGTAGCCAAATCGGGCCCGGCACTACTGTTGGGGCGCATAGTTACATCGGGCAGGATGCTATGATCGGCGAGAGGTGTGTATTGTTCCCGAATGTCACCGTGCGGGAGCGGTGCGTGGTCGGGAATCGCGTGTGTTTGCATTCCGGCGTTGTTTTGGGCGCGGACGGATTTGGCTACGAGTTTCGCGATGGCGGGCACCAGAAGATTCCTCAAACGGGGACGGTGCAAGTGGACGACGATGTCGAGATCGGTGCGAATACGACGGTGGATCGCGCGAGGTTTGGGCGGACTTGGATTCAGCGTGGCACAAAAATCGATAACCTCGTCCAGATCGCGCATAACGTGACCATTGGCGAACATTGTATTTTGTGTTCACAGGTCGGCATCTCCGGCAGCACGCGGATCGGAAGCTACGTGACGATTGCTGGCAAGGTTGGCATTTGCGG
>JBBRHN010000188.1:0-5469 GCA_038222685.1 Chthoniobacterales bacterium
TGTCAAAATCTCACGGCATTGGCTCCGCAGGTTGCGGATGCGCCGATTGTCTTTGCGCTCTCGCCGCTGACGATCCTTCCAGAGGCGTTCGTGTTGGTATCGGCACCGGTCTTTCTCCTCGGGTCGAATTCGGGTCGTGCGCCGCCGCCCGGTGATACGTTTGTTGAGTGTGTTCTCGGCTCATGCCTGAATTCTCAGGCTCCGCCGGTTTGGGTTTCCTAATTCCTGCGACCTTCCGTCGCCTGTTCCTAGTGCCAATTCCGGCACGCGTTAGCGAAACTCAAAATTCTATTCAAACATACTATGAAAAAACTTATTCTATCACTTCTATTCACGGCTGCAGCTTTTGCTCAGGCCGCCACGTATCCGGTCACGACTTGCGTCGTCTCGGGTGAAAAACTCGGCGAAATGGGCGCTCCTTATGTTTTCAAACATGAAAACACCGAGGTGCAACTTTGTTGCGAACGCTGCAAAGCGAAGTTCGACAAAGACCCCGCTAAGTATCTCGCCAAGCTGGTGACGGCGCAGAAGCCCGGCAACTAAGGTTAACGCCGCGCGGAGGCTCTCGTCTCCGCGCGGTCAACCTTAAGATCTTATGAAAAGCCTCTTCGCGTTACTGCGGGTGGTTCTTCTCGCTGCGATCACGCTCTCTGCCTGTGAGCGCGCGCCCGAAAGACGCCCTAAATTTTACCAAAGCCCGATGCACCCGTGGATCACATCGGACAAGCCCGGCAACTGCACGATCTGCGGGATGAAATTAGTTCCTGTCTTCGACGAGAAACCGGCGGGCTCTGCCCAGACCAACGAACTGACTTTGTCCGACGCCTCGCGGAAAGCCTTGGGAGTTGCCACGGCAACCGTCACCCGTGAGCCGCTCACTGACCAACTCCGTTTAAGTGGCATCCTCGAGGACGACGACACGAAACACCGCGTGGTCGGCGCATTTTATGACGGACGCATCGATAAAGTTTACGTTCAGCAGGTCGGCCAGCGCGTCAAGGCAGGTCAACCGCTAGCGACAATTTACAGCCCGGAGCTCCTCTATGTTGTGCGCGAATTCCAGAACTCCTCGGCGCGCGGAAAAAATGATCCCGGAGCGGCGAATTCCCGACAACGCCTCATCCAGTATGGTTTGGCTCCGGCACAGGTGGATGCTCTGGCCAACGCCAAGCGTGACATCTACACGCTGGACATCCTGGCACCTGCGGATGGCACAGTCCTCGTCCGCAACGCTTGGCAAGGGCAGTATGTCAAAAATGGCGAACGCCTCTTCGAGATCGGCGACCTTGCCCGGATGTGGTTCAAGGCAGAAATCTACGAGCGCGACATTGATGCAATTCGGCTCGGCCAGAAAGCCGCGGTCACCAGTCCGGCAGCACCGGGAAAATCCTTTGACGGCGTCGTCACGTTCGTCGATCCGAGCTTCGATCCAATGACGCGAAGCACAAAAATCCGCATTGAGGTGAACAATCCCCCGACCGATCCGCCGTCGGCGATGGAACGCCAGCTACCCCACCGGGCTTACGCCGAAGCGGCAATCGATACGACAACGTTGCCAGTGCTGTCAGTCCCCCGATCCGCAGTGCTCAGGGACGGACGTTACGAAATCGTCATGCTCGAATCCGAGGCGGGAAAGTTTCATTCCCGCGATGTCAAGGTCGGTCGTGTCACGTCCACGCGGGCTGAAATTCTGGACGGCCTCGTCGAGGGAGACAAAGTTGTCGTGCAGGGCAATCTTCTGATCGATGCGGAAGTCCAACTGCGGAGGGGAGGAGAATGAGCGAGGCAGGCGTGATCGGCTGGCTGATCGATTGGTCGCTCAAAAACCGATTCCTCGTCGCGTGCGCCACGTTGCTTGCCATCGCGACAGGCGTATGGGCCGTCCGCCACACGCCTGTTGATGCGATTCCGGATCTCAGCGAAAACCAAGTCATCGTCTTCGCCGACTGGGCGGGGCGGAGTCCGAAGGAGGTGGAGGATCAAGTCACGTATCCTCTGTCATCCAATCTTCAGGGCCTTGCGGGCGTTCACGAAGTTCGGGCGCTCTCGATGTTCGGGTTCTCGCTGCTCACCGTGATTTTTGACGATGCAGTGGATAACTATTTTGCCCGTACCCGCGTGCTGGAACGTCTCGGTTTTCTCCAAGGCTTGATGCCGGCAGGAGTTTCTCCGCAACTCGGCCCCGACGCCACTGGATTGGGTTGGGTCTATCAATATTATTTCGATGTCGCGCCCGACGCGGCGCAAGACCCGGGCTCACTTCGCGCTCTCCAGGACTACTTCGTTCGCTACCAACTTGCAGCCGTCGAAGGGGTGGCTGAAGTCGCGGGAATCGGCGGCTTTGTCCGCCAGTATCAGGTCGCTGTCTCGCCGGGAAAAATGCGTATGGCGGGCATCTCGCTTCGCGAGGTGATGGATGCGCTCTCCAACAATAACCTCAATGTCGGCGGCAAGGTCATCGAGGAAAATGGCATGGAGTTTGTCCTGCGCGGCGTCGGATTGGTGACATCGCTGGATGACCTCCGCAAGGTCTCTATACGGCGAGGGGAAGGCACCCCGGTTTATCTCCAGGATATCGCGGAGATTACGATCGGAGGAGATTTCCGGCGGGGCGCTCTCGATGTGGATGGGCGCGAGGTCGTCGGCGGTATCGTGGTCATGCGCACGGGTGAAAATGCGATGGAAGTGATTCGACGCGTGAAAGAAAAAATACTCGAGATTTCTCCGAGCCTTCCCGAGGGCGTGCTTATCAAGCCCTTCTATGACCGAAGCGGACTCATCGAGCGCACGATCGATGCCCTCCGCAATGCACTCATCGAAGAAATCATTCTCGTCACGCTCGCTCACATTATTTTTCTCTGGCACTTCCGGAGCATCCTCATCGTCACCATCCCGCTGCCGGTTTCGATTCTGATCTCATTCATTCTCATGAAGGAAACCGGGGTGTCGTCGAACATTATGTCGCTCTCCGGCATTGCCATCGCCATTGGGGTGTTAGTCGATGCTGGCATCGTGATGACGGAAAATGTGATCCGCCACTGCGAGGCCGAAGAGATCCGTGTCGGGCGACGATTGACAGCTGCGGAAACCATGGCCACCACTCGCGCGGCGGCGCACCAAGTCGGGCGGCCTATTTTTCTCGCGATGGCGATCATCATCCTCGCATTCCTTCCCGTCTTCGCGCTCACGGGGCAGGAAGGCAAACTTTTCCATCCTCTCGCTTTCACCAAAACTTTCGCGATGATTGGAGCCACGTTGCTCGGCGTGACTCTCGTGCCTGTGCTCTGCACATGGCTTGTGCGCGGGCCGTTTCATTCGGAGCGTCAAAACGTCGTCATGCGTCGCCTGACCGACTGGTATCGTCCGGCCCTGCTCTGGGCGCTCGGTAACGGGAGATCCGTGCTCGCCGTCGCCATCGCGCTGCTCGTCATCGCCGCCACATTGGCGTTTGGTCTTCCCCGCTCGATCCTGAACGCCGCCGAAAACGTCTTCCCGAGCCTCGCCCGTTTTCTTCCCGCCGGACTCGGAAGCGAATTCATGCCGCCACTCAACGAAGGCAGCCTTCTCTTCATGCCAGTTCTCCTTCCAGGCACTTCCCTCAGCAGCGTGCAAGAAGTCATGCGCTGGCAGGACTCCATCATCCGTTCCGTCCCGGAAGTCGATCTTGCCGCGGGAAAATTGGGGCGTGCCGACACAGCGACAGACCCGGCACCGATCGAAATGATAGAGACCACGATCACGCTCAAGCCACCCGCCGAATGGCGCAAAGGCATGACGCGTGACAAAATCATTGCCGAGCTCAGCGAAAAACTCACCGTCATTCCCGGTTACGTTCCGGGTTTTCTCCAACCCATCGAGAACCGTATTCTCATGCTCAGCACAGGCATTCGCGCGCAGCTCGGCATCAAAGTGCTCGGCGATAATTTGGACGAAATCCAAAAGCTCGCTTTCGACATCGAGCGAATTGTCAAAACGGTTCCGGGCGCCACCGGCGTCGCCGCTTCCCGCACGCTTGGCAAACCCTACATCGAAATTCTGCCCGATCGCCAAGCCCTCGCTCAATACGGTCTCAATGTGCGTGAGCTCATGGATGTCGTCGAAGCCGGACTCGGCGGTGTGAATGCCGCGACTACGCTTGACGGACGCCAGCGCATCGCCATTCAAGTTCGATTGGAACGCTCTGCCCGCGACGATATCGAACAGATTGGCGGAATTCTCATCCCCATCGGCGAAGGCAAAAGCATCCCGCTGGGACAAGTTGCCAAAGTCGTTCGCACGAGCGGTCCCTCTGAAATCGCCAGCGAAGACGGTCTCCTCCGTGTTTTTGTGCAAAGCAATGTTCAAGGCCGCGATCTCGGGAGCTTCGTGCAAGAAGTGCGATCCCGCGTCGAGAGCGAGATCACACTCCCGCCCGGCGTCACGCTTCGGTGGAGCGGACAATACGAGCACCAAATCCGCGCCGAGCGCACGCTGCTGCTTATCATTCCGGTCGTTCTTCTCATCATTTTCATGCTCCTCTATGTCGTCTTCCATTCTGCCAGCGAGGCTGCGCATGTTCTGTTGGCCGTGCCGTTCGCTCTCACCGGCGGAGTTTTTCTCCAATGGCTGCTTGGCTATCCGTTCAGCGTTGCTGTTTGGATCGGCTACATCGCGCTCTTCGGCACTGCCATCCAAACCGGCATCGTCATGGTCGTTTACCTTGAAGAAGCCGTAAAAAATAAACGCGCCGCGCTAGGCGGGCAATTCACGCTTTCCGATCTCCGCGCTGCGGTGGTCGATGGAGCCATGCTCCGCCTCCGGCCAAAGGTAATGACCGTGGCCACCATCGTCGCCAGCCTGCTTCCCATCATGTGGAGCACCCGCGCAGGGGCCGAAGTGATGAAGCCTATCGCGACTCCCGTCATCGGAGGCATGCTCAGCAGCCTCATCCACATCCTCATCGTCACCCCCGTCATCTTCTTCTGGCTGCGCCAACGCGCGTTCCAGAAAGAGGCGGCGAAGGTTGGCTGAAAAGCTCGGATTACCTTACTGAAGGGCTCGCACGTAGTGGCCTGTAACACAAAAAAATCGCGGGATCAGGAAATTGAACATCGAACATTCAACATTGAACATCGAAATTTGAGTGGGGTTACTTGGCGCGGGAACGCGATTCGGATGTTCGATGTTCTCGGAGTGATCCGAAACAATCGAAGATACGAGGCACCAATTCCGCCAAGACGCCTTCAGCCGTTTCCGGGCTCGTTGATTTGCTCCTTCAACTCGATCGGAAGGTTATCCCGAAGATCCGGGTGCGCTTCGATGAGGCGAGCAATATCTCCAAGATCCTTCAATCGTTTGCTTTGACGACGACTCGAATCGCGCCACGCCGCAATCTTGCCCGTCAAAGTGTCCTCAAGCGACGCCACGCGCAAAAGGATTCCATGAACGTCGGCAGGGACAGACCGGGAAGGGAATGAATGATACAACTCT
>JBBRHN010000189.1:0-5467 GCA_038222685.1 Chthoniobacterales bacterium
CGATGAGGGAGGGATTGGCGGCACTCGCATGGCCGTCGTAGTGACACTGGGCGCAGGCCATTTCGTAAACCTCGGCCCCCTTGGCGATGGTTTCAGAAGACGCTTTTTGCGGGTTGCCGGGCGAGCAAGCGGTGAGGAGAATTGTCGCAACCGCGGCTTGCAAGAGGCGTATTCCGTGATTAGTTCTCGGCCATGTCCAGCACACGATTTTTAAATGTGACGGTGGTTTCATCTCTCGCCATCTTTTGCGCATGGCCGACAGTGGGAGGGCAAGTCATTTCGTCGGAGAAAGAAAAGTTTCAAGTGGAAGTGGTGGCGGAGGGGTTGGCGAATCCGTGGGGGATGGTTCAGCTTCCGGACGGGCGTTTGCTGTTGACGGAGAAAAGGGGTGACTTGCGAGTGATCGAGGGCGGGAAATTGCTTGATGCGAAAGTGGCGGGAATTCCGGCGGTTTTTGCGCAAGGCCAGGGCGGGCTTCTCGATATCGAACTTCACCCTGACTACGACAAAAACGGGTGGATCTATCTCGCGTTTTCGGATGTGAAGGACAACAAGGGATTAACGAAGATCATTCGTGGGCGGTTGAAGGATATGGCTTTTGTCGATCAGGAAACGATTTTCGAGGTGCCGCTGGAGGAATACACAGGCGGGGGCGCTCACTTTGGATGCCGAATGGAATTTGATGGGAAGGGGTATCTGTTCTTTTCGATCGGGGATCGTGGGGACATGAAGAACGCGCAGATGCTGACGAACGTGAAAGGCAAGATCCACCGCATCCGCGACGATGGCGGGGTGCCCGAGGATAATCCGTTCTTCAAAGAGCCCGGGGCGGCGCGCACGATTTGGTCGTATGGCAATCGCAACGCGCAGGGGCTCAAAATTCATCCGGTCACCGGCGATCTCTGGGAGGTCGAGCATGGCCCGCGCGGAGGGGATGAACTCAATCTCATCGAAAAAGGAAAAAACTACGGCTGGCCTGTCGTCACGTATGGCATCAATTACAACGGGACGCCGATCACCGACAAAACGGAAGCGCCCGGGATGGAGCAACCCGTGATCCAATGGACGCCATCCATCGCTGTCGGAGGTCTTGATTTTTACAACGGGAAACTGTTTCCAAAATGGAAGAACAATATGTTCGCAACAGCACTTGCTCATCAGAAACTGGTGCGGATCGAGATTGGTGATGACAACAAAGTGAAGAGTCAGGAGATTATGCTGGAGAAATCCGGCCGGATCCGCGACGTGCGATGTCTGGCCGATGGAAGCATCTATCTGATTTACGACGAGCCCGGAAAAATCGTGAGACTCGTGCCTGCGTCATCTTAATTATTTATGGAAACTCTAAGTAACGAACTGGCGGAACTGCATAGCGAAGCGTGCGCAAACTATCGCAGCGGCGAACGTGTGGCGTCGAAGATTGTGAGTGAGGCGGGTGCGCTGGCGCTTGCAGATCTAGGCATTCGCGAGCAGGTCATTTTTGATTTTGCTGAGGATTTTGTCCGGCACGGCGAGCCTTCGATGGAGGATTTTCTGAGTGTGGTGGCGATTCGGCAGGCGCATTTTGTGGACTCTTTGGGCGGATGCTGGCCTGGCGCAGTCGTTCTCGAGAGCGAGTTGCCACTGCGTGCGGACGAGTGGGAGGGAATTCCTTGGCTTCCGCGGATAGTTCGCAAAGCGGCTTGTTTTCTGGAAGGATCGCTTCCGCCGGACGTGATGTTCGGGTGTGGCGGGGATCGCGGTTTTCTGAAAGGACACGGTCTTAAGCTCGCAGAATTTCTGACCGCGGTAAAAGACGCAAAAGGCGATGATGGAGCGATTTTAAGGCGCGTGAGGCGGAGCTAATCGTCGCGCGAGCAGCGAGAGGCGGCTCCACCACCAGACGATGAGGCCGTTTTCGTGTGCAATGCGGAAAACCCTGCGAGCCTCTTGTGGAGAAGTGCGGACGAGTTCGATGACCTGGTCTCGATGGGTTGGCGAAGTGGAGGCTGTGTCGAAATACCACTCGAGATCGGGCTGTTTGAAGGGTGTGAGGGAGATGCGTTCGACGGCGAGATCAGAGGCATCGCAGAGTTGTGTCCACTCCGACGGGGACAGGAAACGCCCGTGGCTGGGGTCGCGGAGTTTTTCAACCGCGTGGATCCAATCGGCGGCGACGGGTTCAGCGTCCGGCACGGTGCCATCGATGAGCAGAAAGTGTCCGCCGGGTTTCAGGATCCGGGCGACTTCGCGAACGAAAGCTGCGGGCGCAGTGAAGTGGTGCGCGGCGACGCGGCAGGTGACCAAGTCGAATGCGGAATCGGGGTAGGGAAGTTGCTCGGCGGGATGGAGCGTTGTGGTGACCTTAACGCCGCATTGTGCGGCGAGCTCCTGCGTGCGTTCAAGCATGGCCGGAGAGAGATCGCTTGCGGTCACGTCCCAGCCGAGTTTTGCGAGGGCCACGGCGGTGTGGCCACCTCCGGTTGCGACATCGAGCGCGCGGCGCCCCGTGATTCCGGTGAGCGCTTCGACGACATCCGTCGTGTCGGCCAAAATATGCGAGGTGCCGTAGTTGTGGCTCTGGCGGTCGAACTGTTCCTTGGAGGCAAGCTGGGCGGCGTCGAGCTGCATCGGGCGATTCTGTGTAATGAGGGAGACGAAGTCAAATCGAGCGAGGGCTCGACAGGGCGGGCAAATTGGGGGAGCGTTTCCGCGTCTCATGCCTGAACTTTCACAATCCGATTCGGTCAGTGCCGGGTGGCACTTTGACAATACCTACGCCGGCCTCCCGGAGGTTTTTTTTACGCGGTCGGCACCAGTTCCCGTTCGCGAGCCGCAGATGGCGGTTTTTAACAAGGCACTTGCCGACGAGATGGGGCTGGATTCCGATTTGCTTGGCGGCGCGGAAGGGGCGCGCATTTTTGCGGGCAACGCGATTCCGCAAGGGGCGGAACCGATTGCGCAAGCTTACGCGGGGCATCAGTTTGGTCACCCGGCGATGCTCGGCGACGGACGGGCGATTCTGCTGGGTGAGCACGTGACGCCCGGAGGCGTTCGGCTGGATGTTCAGCTCAAAGGGGCCGGGCAAACGCCGTATTCGCGGCGCGGCGACGGACGCGCGGGGTTGGGGCCGATGTTACGGGAATACATTATTAGCGAAGCGATGGCGGCGCAGGGGATTCCGACCACCCGCAGCCTGGCTGTTGTGACGACGGGGGAATCGGTGCGTCGCGAAACGCCTTTGCGCGGGGCGGTTCTCACGCGGATCGCAGCGAGCCACATTCGGGTTGGAACTTTTGAGTATGCGGCGAGGATCGATGATCGCGATGCGTTGGAAAAATTGACCGACTACACGCTTCGGCGCCATTTTCCCGAGCATGCGAAATCCGCCAATCCGGCGCTCGCGCTCTTGGAGGGCGTGATCGAGCGGCAGTCTTCGCTGGTCGCCCGATGGATGCTGGTGGGATTTATACACGGGGTGATGAACACCGACAACATGGCGCTTTCCGGCGAGACCATCGACTATGGGCCTTGCGCTTTTATGGACACCTACGACCCTGCAACGGTGTTCAGTTCCATCGACCATCACGGGCGCTACGCCTATGGAAACCAGCCGACGATTGCGCACTGGAATCTTGCGCGATTGGCGGAGTCGCTGCTGCCATTGTTGCATGCCGACGAGAATAAGGCGTTGGAAATGGCGCAGGGGGCACTGGCGGCGTTTCCCGAATTGTTCCGTATCCATTGGCTTGCGGGAATGCGCGCGAAGTTGGGTTTGTTTGTCGCGGAACCTGGCGATCCTGAACTCTTTGAAAGCCTGCTGCGGGTAATGAAGGACGCGAGTTTGGATTACACGAATACGTTTCGCTCACTCGACCCCGAACTCGTTGAAATTGACGCTGCGTGGCATCAGACATGGCAGACCCGCTTGCGCTCGCAGGGGCAGTCTCGTGAGGAGGTGCTCCGTCTCATGCGCACGAGCAATCCAGCGTTCATCCCGCGCAATCATCGGGTAGAGGAGGCGCTTTCAGCGGCGGAAGGCGGCGATTTGTCGGTAATGAATCGGTTGCTGGGGGTGCTCAAAAATCCGTTTGTCGAGAATGCAGGTGACGCCGCCTACACGGAGCCCGCTGCGTCGGGGAGCGAGCCTTACCAGACGTTTTGTGGCACGTGAGTGGTCAGGCCCCGGCGTTGAGAATTTCACGGGCGGCGTCGATGCCGGAAAGGTAGGCGCCGTGGACGGTGGCAAAGTGTTTTTTGTTGGTCGCTTCGCCTGCGAAGAAAACGCGCCGGGCGAGGGGGCGTGCGAGCTCATCGCGCATGGCGGGGAGTGAACCGACGGCGTTGTAGGAATACGAGCCGAGCGAAAACGGATCGCTGGCCCAGCGCGTGATGAGGACGGACTCGGGATCGGGAATGGCGCGTCCGAACATTTTGCGCAAGGTTTGCATGGCGTCGGAGGTGATTTTTTCATCCGTCCAAGCCTCGATCTCGCGACCGAAATCCGCGGCATTGAAGCCAAGGAGCACGGGTTGGCCGACGGTTTTGGCGAAATTCACCCACTCGACCCAGCGTCCGGGTTGTTCGGGGATGTATTCAAGCCAATCTGCGTCGGTTGGCCAAAAGACGCTTGGAAAGCGCAGGTAGCACTTGTTGAGGACGCCCATGCCGAGTGCGGCGATGGCGCGTCGTTTTGCGAATGGCAGACCGGGGGAAAACTCGACGGTATCCGCTTTGAGGACTCCGAGAGGAAGGGTGAGTAACACGCGGTCGGCGTTGTGCTCGGCGAGGTTGGTGGTGAGCGTGACGCCATTTTTGTCCCAGCGCACGGAGCGGAGGGTTTCGCCGGTTTTGACGGTCACGTTCTTGGCCAAGTGGTCGGTGATCGCCGCGTAGCCGCCTGGAAAAAGCACGTCGGAGCCGCCAAACGAGTCGGCGTCGTCAAACCAATGCGCCGAGAGCCGGGCGGCGCTCCCGGCGTATTCCTGTTCGTATCGGCTGTTGAGAAGAAAATCAGTCGTGCGCTTGTCGTTCTCACTGAGTCGTGACCAATCCAGCGCGTTGCGGGCGACGTCGCGGACCGAGCGGTCAGGGTCGCGATCTTGGGCCTCGGTGATAGCCGTCGAGATGCGGGTAGCGAGCCGGGCGAGATGAGCTTGTTGGGGCGCATCGAGGGGAATACCACCAGTGTCGAAAATTTCGTTACTGTCGTAGGAGGTTGTCACGAGGCGGGTTTGCAACGATTTCGCCAAGCTGTAAATGGGGTTGTCGTCAATCCCATGGATCCACGACGCCCCGAGATCCACCGGGAAATTCGTCCAATCCGTTTTCGTCCAAACCCGCCCGCCCAGGCGATTTCTGGCCTCAATGACCAAGACATCGCTTCCAGCCTCGGTGAGTGCCGCCGCCGCTGCTAACCCGGAGACTCCTGCGCCGACGACGATCACGCGCTCGCGGACTGTTGCGGCCCGAAGAGGAAGAGCTGCGC
>JBBRHN010000190.1:0-5466 GCA_038222685.1 Chthoniobacterales bacterium
TTTCGATGTCTTCCGCGTCTCAGGCGGCTCGCAGCACACGTATTGCTTTCACGGACCGGTGAGCGAGGACTTTCAATGGAACGCCTCCAACCCGAAGCCGGTCGAGTCACCAGCGAAAGAGGCAATCGCCCCCGGCAGCGACGCCGCTTATCTCGAAATCTTTTCCTTGTCGCCGGAAAGCAAGGCGGCGGGTGACGCCCCCGAGACCTTCCAAGCCACTTGGCGGTATCTCCGCAATGGCAAAACCGGTTCGGAGCAATCCATGCTGGGCAAGAGTTTCGATGAGGCTTCCGCTCCGAAGTTCACCCGCCTGACTTTGCTCGGCGCGAAGGATGTTCGAGCTCTCAAAGCCGATGTGGTGTGTGTGAAGGAACCAACCACTTACCGCTTCACCAACACCATGCTCCAGCGCAAGGATGCCGGAGGCAAACTGGAATCCGCCTTCACCGCGATCATTGAGCCCTACGCAGGCGAACCTTTCATCAGTTCGTCGAAATTGCTGACAATCGCGGACAACGAAGACGACGCCCTCCGCGCCGTCGCCGTGGAAGTGCTGACTAAAAACGGCCACACCGACATGGTCTTCGCCGATGGCCGGCCCGAAAAAACTCGCCAGGTTTCAGATCTCAAATCTCAGGTCTCAGGAGAATTCGCCTATCTTTCCAAAGATCAAGACGGATTGCGGCTGGCGACCCTGACCGGCGGGACATTGCTGCAAAGTCCCGACATTACCCTGAAAGTTACCCAGCGGGAATTCACCGCCACCATCACCAAGGTGGACTACCTCAACAAGACGCTCTGGACCGACAAACCGCTGCCCGTAGCCTGCGCCGGGCGGGTGGCGGAAATTGGCCTGCCAGGATGCCCGACAAGTTACACCATCGCGTCCATTGTCCCGGAGGGAACCGGCAGCCGCATAACTTTCACCAGGTCTGCGGATTTTTATCGCTCCGAGATACGAAAGTTTATTCCTGGTGCTCCGGGGGTAAACGGCACGCTCGGCCTGCCATACAATCGCACGTCCGAGGGCATGACTCTTTCCAACGACACCCTGACAAAATTCTGGCGGGTGAAGAAGCCTGCTGAAGGATGTATGTTTCCCGTGGAGGGCGAAATTGCCGAGGCCGACTTCGGCCCTTCGAAGGTGATGCGCGTCTGGGAATACGGCGTCGGCGATACGCTTCGCCTGCCCGGCATGGTCGCGGTCAATCGCGTGGATGGCGGGGGATATGAGATTCGCGGCGACGTGGATGTCGAGGTGACCCTCGGCACAATCAACCGCAAGATCAGCGCGGACGAATTTGCGAAAGATGACGTAGTCAAGTTGAAGTAAAGTGGCGGAGGATTGCGGGGAAATGGGGATCTCTTTCGCGAGTAAAAACAGCTTGTCATTGCAAGTTTCTTACACCTACACCTCATCTTTCCAGGTGCAGGTGTAAGTGTAAGTTTTCTGATGGTTATCGCCTGTCCGCCGGATAGGGGGCGAGAACATTGTTTTCTGCCACGCTTTGTTTGCCAACAGTCTCGACCAACTTTTCCAGGGTGCGCCCATTTTGCGGCCACCAATGCGGGGCGCAGGCGTTGAAACGGATCATGCTGCCGTTACTTGATCCCGTCTCGCGCGTGGCTGTGAGGCCCATGGGGTCATAGGTTTCGTCGCAGATGCGGTTTCCCTCAATGAGTGTTCCTGTAGAGTCTTGCATGAGCACACCCGCGCCGACGGACGGGCCGTTGCGCGAGGCGTTGAGGATGACGTTGCCGCAGATCGATGCCTTTTCCGCGTGGGCCAGCCGGATGCCGTTTTCCCCGCTGTCCGCGATCACATTGCCGGAGACCTGGCTGCCGGAAGGCGGACGGTTGAGGGCGACGCCGTTCTCCCGGTTCAGCCAGATGATATTGCCGAGGACGCGCAATTCACCGGTGAGGTCTTCGGCGCTGATTCCGTTGCGCGCGCTTTCGAGGAAATGCGATTCGCTGATGTCGAGGCCTTGCGTCTTGCGAACGGTGAGGCCGTCGTTGCAACCGCGTGTTTTCGAGAAAACGACATTGCCGGATTTTCCGCCGGTGATGTCAAAACCAACTCCCATACCTTCCACCCGCACGTCGGCAATCAGGAACCCGTCCACGTTTTCCAAGGCGATGCCTTTTTCCGTGGCGTCGGTGGCGGCGGTGAAATCGGGTCCGCGGACGGAGAGCTGACGAACGGCGACGCCTTTCGTTCCAGCACTTGTGATCGCGGAAACTCCGCGTTTGGGGAGCAAGATGGTCGCCATGCCTTCGCCGCAAAGGGTAACCCCACTGGGAATGGAGAGAGACTGTTCGAGTGGATACCACCCAGCAGGCAAAAGCACGGAGCCACCCTTTTTTGCTGCCTCGTCGAGCGCGGTTTGAAAGCCGCAATCCGGCGTGCCGGGTTTGTAGAAGTCGGCGGCGGCGATGATTGGTTGCGGCAGATCAGGGAGGGGCGTGAGTTCGACGGCGGGCTTGGCATTGGCGCTTGCTTTCAGCGCGATGTTGTCCGTGACGATGTTTCCGGGGCCGCTGACTGCGAACAGCTTCGCCTCGGGAGGAGTGCCTGAGAAGGCGTAGCGATTTCCTGCCACGACATTAGCCGGGGCGGTGTCGGTGGAGGAGACAATGAGGGGTGTTTCCCCGGTGGCGCGATGGTCAATGAAGGTGTTTCCGACGATCACAAAATAGCGGGGGATGCCATTGACGGGATACCAGGTGTTCCGGTTGTCCGAGAACGTTCCGCCGGTGATGGGAATGAGGGTTTTTCCGCCGTTGTCCACAAGCACATTCCCGTAGAGGGCGTGGTCGCCGCCTGTGGTGATGGGGATGCCTTGGGCGTTGCCTTCGCCATAGTTTTGATAGACGGTGCTGAAGCTGTCTCCGCTCGCGGCCAGCCCTCCCATCATGCATTGGGCGCTGCGGTTGAAGGTGTTGAAATTGAAGGTCGAGAGTTTGTTGTAGCGGCAGAAAAAGAAACTGTCGTCGCCGCTGTTTTCCGCCACGCATCGCGAGATGTTCGTGCGGCGTTGGCAGGAACCGGGATGGTAGCCTTTTTCCAGCCCATTCGTCACCTTGTTACGCGTGCAGTTGATATCGCGTCCGCTCTGAAACGAAAACGCATCGCCCTTCCAACCGTCCACGAACACATTGTCCACGCGCAGCTCACGCACGCGAAAAAACGTCACCGCACTCGCGCCGTATCCACCTTTGAACGGCGCGGGGTCGGCGGTGGCGCGTCCGTTGATTGTGAGATCGCGGACCTCCATATCCGATCCGTGACTGGCATAGATCATCGGGAAAAAATTTCCGACCACGGTGCCGGCAGGCAGGGGTTTAAGGGCGTCTCCATCGAGGGGTTTGTCCAGATGGATGGTATTGCCATCAACCTTCGTCACGCGCCAAGGAGTGGTTTCGTCCAGATACATCATCTGGTGATCCGGGCCAATGTTGATGACCATGCCAGCGGTGAACCCTCCAGCGTTTTCAACGACGAGGCTGGTGTCGCTCTTCTTGGCATCCTGCGTCAGTTTCGACCAGACGATTGGGGAGGGCAGGGTGAGCGTGGTGTCGCGGCCCTGACCGCGCAAGGCGACGCCGTCGCGCAGGAAGATCGGTTGCCGCAAAACAAACTCGCCCTTCGGTAGGATCACCACGCCGCCAGTGGGGGGAAGGCTGTCAATCGCCGTCTGGATGCCGGCGCCGGGTTTGGCGGAATCGAGGAATTTCGTGGCATCCACAGTGGCCGCGCGGTTGCTCGCCGGGGTCGCTGTTGGAAGGGTGGCTGCATAGGTTTCACCGAAGGGTTTCGTCGAGATCACGACGTTGTCAATGGCCACATCCTGCGTGAGGAAAGCGACATGATTATTGAAACGAAAATCCAGAGAGACAGTTTGCTCTTTGACCACTTTTCCGTCGACGGAGGCGGTGAGCTTTCCGTCCACGTAGTCCACGATGATGCGGTTGGGCTTGCCGGGAGTCAGGCCGGTGAAGTCGGAAAATTTTTTGACCGCCTCATCGGCCGATGCGGAGCAAAGCGTGACCATGCCCTCGGCGGCTCCTTTTTCCGCACGAGGTCCCCGGCCCTTGGTGTAGCGGCCTCCGCCATCCCAAAATTGATCGCCGATTTTGGTCGCGATGGAGAGCCACCCATTGGCGGGAACCTCGGCTTCGAGTTCGATGCGGATGTTGCCGGGAAGCGGCCGGGCATTTCTCAGCGTCCAGACCGTATTCCATCGTGCGGCGTGGACGAGGCGGCCTTGGCCAATGCGCCACTCGCCGCGGGTGATGTCCCAGTCCATCCCGATGGCCTCGCGCTCGAAATTGTCGGTGAGAACGGGAGTCCATTCCGAGGGAGATTCCGCGTGAAGGACAGGGAGACCGATGGCGAGAAAGAGGATGAGGAGGATGCGGCTGTTCATGGAATTTACGGTCAGGCGTTTTTATTCAAGAGGTGTCTCACGAGAAAATCTCCCGCGTCGGGCGGTACACTGGCGAGAAAGTCCAGTGCGGCAAGCTGTGCGGCGTTTTCAGTAGAGGGGCGAGATATTCGGAATCGTCGCTCAGGCGGTAGTTGGCGGAAACAGAGGTGATCCCCGCCATGCAAAGGCGGGCGGCGAGACGGTGATGGATATTGGATTTGTTGCCGCCCCTATAGCCTCCGCCATGGAAATACCCGAAGGCGGGAGAGGGATCCGTGCCCATGCCGCGATATATGTCGAGAACCTGACATCTATGCGGTCCGTAGGCGACGTTGCGATGTTCGGGGTGGAGTTGCATGAAGATTCTGGAGGAGCAGCTTCGCTCAATCCTACGCTTGGCGTTTCTCACGTTGGAGCCATCAATGCAAGGAAAAACCTCAAAAACTGTATTATCATCCTTGACCGGGAAGTAGAGCAGGCCGAAAACAAAGTAATGACCCGCCCGTTTACCCTCATGAATCCTCTCCTCGCCGCGCTTTGTGCCGTCCTTTTGATGGCTCCGGCGCACGGCGATGTGCTTAGCTCACCGGCCAAATACGATTTTAAGACGGCCGTCGTAACACCGGAAACCAATCGCCAGGCCACTATTGATGCCGCGAAGTTTTTTGATCCGGCGAAACCGGACTGTGGCATTCAGGCGGCCATTGATGCGCTGCCTCCGCAGGGCGGGGAGGTGGTTCTTCCCGAAGGCGAGTTTATCATCCGCAAAAGTCTTCGTCTTCGTAGCGGAGTGCTTCTGCGCGGGCAGGGCGCGAAGACGATCCTCGCTCTGCCTTCTCCGTTGGTTCATGCCAAACTCACGCAGCCCATTCGCGAGGGCGACACGGAATTGGTGGTTGATGACGCATCCGGGTTCACGCCCGGAATGGAAATCAGCGTGACGTCGGCACCGACGAGAATGCTGGCTTTCTTCACCCGGACGACGCCGGACGCAAAGCAACTTTACCTTCCTTACATTCAGGCAACACCTCCGCGT
>JBBRHN010000191.1:0-5451 GCA_038222685.1 Chthoniobacterales bacterium
TCCATCCAACTCGCCGTTCTTGTTGATCGCGGCCACCGTGAGTTACCCATCCGTCCCGATTACGTCGGCAAAAATCTCCCGACGTCGGCTCTAGAAAAAATCCGCGTGCGTTTTGAAAACCTCGACGGCGTGCCCGATTCGGTGAGGGTGATCAAGCCATGAAGCCCTGGACGCGCAAAGACCTCACCGGCCTCGATGAACTCTGCGCGGAGGAGATCCAGTTTCTCCTCGACACAGCGACGGCATTTAAAGGCGTCGGCGAACGCCGCTTGAAAAAAGTTCCTGCCCTCCGCGGCAAAACACTCGTCAACTTTTTTGTCGAGCCCAGCACTCGCACTCGCACATCGTTCGAGGTCGCCGCCATGCGACTCAGTGCGGATGTCGTCAATATCTCCGCCACGGCCTCCAGCCTCCAGAAAGGAGAGACCCTTAAAGACACCGCCCGTAACCTCCAGGCCCTCCACGCCGACATTATCGTCCTCCGCCACAGTTCCGCCGGCTCGCCTCACTTTCTGGCAGATCGCCTCGATTCCTCAATTATCAACGCCGGCGACGGCTCGCACGAACATCCCACGCAAGGCCTTCTCGACATCTTCACGATACGGGAAAAACACGGACGTATCGCGGGGCTGAACGTCGTCATTGTCGGCGATATTCTTTTCAGCCGCGTCGCCCGCTCAAATATCTTCGGACTCATCAAACTCGGCGCTCGCGTCACCCTTGTGGGGCCGACCACACTCGTGCCGCGCGGGTTTGAAAAACTCGGCGCCCGCGTCGTCCACCGCCTCGACGACGTGCTCGAAGACGCCGACGTCATCAACCTCCTCCGCATCCAGCACGAACGCCAGCGCAAGGAATACTTCCCGGGCCTCGGCGAATACATTTCCCTTTTCGGCCTCACCAAAGCCCGCGCCGCACGCCTCAAACCCGGCTGCCTCATCATGCACCCCGGCCCGATCAATCGCGGCGTCGAAATCGACAGCGATGTCGCCGACGGTGCACAAAGCGTGATTCTCGAGCAAGTCTCCAACGGCATCGCCGTTCGCATGGCCGTGCTCTACCTCTGCGCGGGTGGCGCGGGACTCCCGACATGAAAAATCTCCACATCATCAACGGCCGCGTCATCGACCCTGCCAACCAACGCAACGCCATCGGCGACGTTTTTGTATCCGACGGAAAATTCGGCGCCAGCCTTCCCGATGGCGATGTGGAAACAATCGACGCAACCGGCCTCGTCGTCGCGCCGGGCCTCATCGACATCCACGTTCACGTCCGCGAACCCGGGCAATCGCACAAGGAAACCATCGCCAGCGCCTCACGCGCCGCGGCCGCAGGAGGATTCACCAGCATCGTGACGATGCCGAACACGAGCCCGACGGCGGACAGCGCGGCCACGATTGCGTGGATTCGCGCGAAGGCGGAAAAAGAATCCTGCGTGAATGTTTTTTGCACCGGTGCCATCACCAAAGGCCTCCAAGGGGAAGAACTCGCGCCCTTCGGCTCCCTCCTCGCCGCGGGAATCGTGGCGATCACCGACGACGGACGCTGCATCCAGAATCACGAAGTCATGCGACGCGCAGTCGAATACGCGGGCATGTTCGGACTCCCCGTCATGGATCACTGTCAGGACGTTTCGCTCGTCGGCGAAGGCGTCATGCACGAAGGCGAGTGGAGCCTTCGCCTTGGACTTCCAGGCTGGCCGCGCATCGGCGAGGAAGTCATCGTCGCCCGTAATATCCAGCTCGCCGAATTGTGTCAGTCCCCGGTCCATTGCCAGCACATCAGCTCGGGCGGCAGCGTGCGTCTCCTCCGCGAGGCTCGTGCTCGCGGCGTGCAAATCTCCGGCGAAGTCTGCCCCCATCACATCGCCCTCACCGACGCCTCGCTGGCCCACTTTGACTCGAATTTCAAAATGAATCCCCCGCTCCGCGCGCCGGAGGATGTCGAGGCCATCATCGAGGGCATTGCCGACGGCACGTTGACGATTCTCTGCAGCGATCACGCGCCGCACGCCGCTTACGAAAAGGAAGTCGAGTTCGACCAGGCACCGTTTGGGATTACCGGACTCGAAACCGAGTTCGCCATTTTTTGCGATCTCCTCGTCCACAAACGCAACGCCATTTCGCTGCAACGCCTCATCGAACTTTACACGACCGAGCCCGCGAAGCTCCTCCGCCTCGACCGCGGCACGCTCGCGCCGGGCGCGCCAGCCGATGTGACATTGATCGATCCCGAACTCTCATGGACGTTCGAAAAATCGCAGTCCCTCTCACTCTCGCACAATACGCCCTTCGACGGCCATTCGTGGAAAGGCCGCGCCGTTCGCACAATCGTTGCGGGAGAAACCGTCTGGAGTCTCTGATGGGACGCTGGCTCCCGGTCATCGGCCTGCTCGTGCTGGCCTACGCTGCCATTTGCGCGTTTGTGTTTTTTCGGCAGCGGCAAATGTTGTATTTCCCCGCGCATGTTTCTGAGGCCGTCCTCGCGAGCGAAGCCCGCGCAGTCGGACTCTCACGCTGGCTGAATGCCGAAGGTCAACCCATCGGCTGGACCGCTGCAGGCGACGCCTCGATTCCGCCGATCCTCATTTGTCACGGCAACGCCGGTCACGCGGTGGATCGCATCGACATCGTCCGTCGTCTCCGCGCGGCAGGCATCGGCGCCGCGTTTTTCATTCTCGACTATCCGGGGTTCGGATCCCGCGCCGGAACTCTTTCCGAAGAGTCCCTCTCCGCCGCTGCGGTCGAAGCCCTTCGCTCACTCCCCTCGCCAGCCGTTGTGTTTGGCGAATCGCTCGGCGCCGGCGTCGCGGCCCAAGCGGCTTCGCACGCTCCCGAACGCGTGCGAGGACTCATTCTGCTCACACCGTTTGACTCCGTCGTCGGTGCCGCTGCGCATCACTACCCTTGGCTCCCCGTCCGATTTCTTGTGCTCGACCGCTTCGACTCCATCCGCGCCTTGCGCGACTTCCGCGCTCCGATTGCCGTCATCATCGCCGAAAAAGACGATACCACACCGCCCGAAGGCGGACAGCGCCTCTTCAACAGTCTCACCGGCCCAAAAAAACTCTGGCTCGTCCCCGGTGCCGGACACAACGGCACGCTCGACGGTCTTTCCGACGCGCAATGGCTCGACATCTGGCAGTTTCTCACCTCCCAACAATGAGCCGATTTACTCTTGAAGCCACCGTCGGCAAAGCGCGGGCCGGAACCCTCCAAACGCGCCGCGGTCCGATCCAGACGCCGGTTTTTATGCCTGTCGGCACGCAGGCGACCGTAAAGGCGATGACGCCCGACGAACTCCGCGCCCTCAACGCACAGGTGATTCTCAGCAACACTTATCACCTCCATGTCCGCCCCGGAGAAAAACTCATCCAACGCCTCGGTGGACTGCACAAATTCATGGCATGGGATCGCCCGATCCTCACCGATAGCGGGGGATTTCAGGTTTTCTCTCTCGCCAAAATTCGCAAAGTCACCGAAGAGGGAGTGCAGTTTCAAAACCACCTCGACGGAACGCCGACCTTCATCGGCCCCGAGACGTCGATGGAAATCCAGCGCGACCTCGGCTCGGATATCGTCATGGCCTTCGACGAGTGCCCGCCCCACCCGTGCTCGCACGAAGACGCAGCAAAGAGCCTCGACCTCACGCTGCGCTGGGCGCGTCGGTGTCGCGATTGGTGGGAACTGACGCCGCCCGCCGAGCGTCCGCTCGTCTTCGGTATCACGCAAGGCTCAGGGTATCCCGACCTCCGCGAAAAAAGCGCGCGCGGGCTGGTGGAGATTGGGTTTGATGGCTACGCGATCGGCGGCGTAAGCGTGGGCGAGCCGGAGTCCGAAATGATGTTGGCCGTCGAAAGCGCCGTCCCGTTTTTGCCCGAAAATCACGCCCGGTATGCCATGGGACTCGGCACGCCACCGCAACTCATCGAAATGATCGCGCGCGGTGTCGACATGTTCGATTGTGTGTTGCCAACACGCCTCGCCCGCAACGGCACAGCGTTTTCGCGCCGAGGGACGATGCACCTCAAGAACGCCCCCTACGCCGAAGATTCACGTCCGATTGAAGAAGGCTGCACTTGCCCGGCCTGCCGGGAATTTTCCCGGGCTTACATCCGGCATTTGGTGAAGGCCGAAGAGATTCTCGGCCTCCGCCTGATCTCAATGCACAACCTGCATTTCTATGTCGGCCTCGCTTTCGAAGCGCGCCGCCACATTCTCGCGGGCACGTTCGAGGACTTTCGCGCCGAATTCGTCAGTGGCTACTCAACATCGCGAACCGACAATCACGATTGAGCGTTGCCGCCGTGCGGCGTCTGTGCCATCTTCCCCACATGGCGAGAAATGTTTTAGGCGGTGACTTGCAAGCGTGTTGTTTCGAACCCCGCACCGGGTTCTTCCGAGATGGCTACTGCCACACCGGAAGCGGCGATCAAGGAGTGCATACCGTTTGCGCGATCGTGACCGCGGAGTTCCTCGAATTTTCAGCCGCTCAGGGCAACGACCTCAGCACGCCGCGACCGGAATACGGGTTTCCCGGACTCAATCCCGGTGACCGCTGGTGCCTCTGCGCGGCGCGTTGGAAAGAGGCTTACGATGCTGGCATGGCACCTCAGGTTGCCCTCGAATCCACCCACGCGTCCACGCTGGAATTTGCCTCGCTCGAAGAGTTGCAAGCCTTCGCCGCCCCGCAGTGACTGATCGTTGACCCTTCCCGACAAAGTGAGTGTGCCTCGGAAAAACGCGTCGAGAGACAATCTATCGACGATCATCCCTCATCCCCCAGTTTTTACCTACCTCTTGGAGCCGTAGGCGTTGTTGCGGTCGACTAAAAAAAGATTCGCACCGCGTTTCTGGAGAACAAACGTGTTGTTGTCGCCGTATTTTGTCCACGGCCCGGGCGGCACATCTTTTGCGTCCACGAACTTCCAATCCGTCACGTCTTTGCCGCTCATCCCCAAATAATCGCGGACCGCAGGTGACACGTCGAGGCCTGCACCTTGGTTGAGATTCGGCTTCGGACGATCATCGCCGAAAACATACTGCCAGTGATCCGTGCGAAACGGACCGCAGTCTTCCCACTGCGCATACGCGATCCGGTTACCCCGACGAACCGCAAGCCAACGACCTTTGCAGACAGACTTGCCTGGACGCTCAAACGCCTGCTTGAACCACGGGATCGCCTTGCGCGACTCTGGCTTCGTCGTGCCGCGCGTCACATCGTTATACGGCAACGCCACGTAGAAGGGGTTCTGACGCGGCGTAAACGCCTTCGGAATAAAATTCTTCCGGCTGTCCGCATCCGGAGAATCATATCCACCAAAATTCGCCGCCCATTTCGTATCCCACGAGCTTTTGTGATTCGGCACGGGATTGTTCACCGTCGGTCGCTCCCCCACCCAAAAAACAGTTGTCACAATGTTGCGCTTCCAAGGGTAGCGATTAAACCCCG
>JBBRHN010000192.1:0-5442 GCA_038222685.1 Chthoniobacterales bacterium
CGGCGATTTGCTAACAACCTACACGCTCAAGCCTGAGGATTTTCGTTTCATCGCTCCTCCAAAAGCGCAGAAGGCGGTTCTGCGTGAGACGCCAAAGCCAGGTTCGAAATCCAAGAAGCCGGCGGCTCCCACGCCACTGGCTCCGCCGACTTATGAAGACCTGACGACTTCGCCGATGCTCGCCTACCGCTCGCCGTGGGAGTTCGTTGCCGAGCGTTTTCACTGCGATGAAGCGTTGCTGCGCAGTATGAACCCCTCGCTCAAAACACTGCCTGCTGCGGGAACGCAGTTCCGCGTGCCAAACGTGGAACCGTTCGAGATTGAAAAAGCTTTTTTTGGGGCGATCCAACCTGCGCCGGACATGGTGAATCCGACGACGGCGTTGATGGTGGATCTGTCGCGGTTGGAGATCTATCAGGGAGATCGGCTCGTGGCGATGTTTCCTGTCGTTTCGGCCCGTCCGGCTTTGCGCGGGAGGGGAACTTGGAAAGTCCTCGATGCGATTCCCAAGCCTCGGTTAGCGACGCTCCGTGAGTCGCGCGAGAAGCCCCGTGCGACGAGTTCTTTTTTCGTCGGCGAGAACGCCGCGGTGACGCCAGAGACGCCCGTCCTCGCGCAAGAGGAGTTTCTAGCCGCCGGCCCGCGAAACCCTGTCGGAGTTCTTTGGATCAATCTCGCGAAATCCGATGACCCCGAAGTGCTCCCTTTCGGGCTCCATGGCACGAGCATTCCCGACAGGATGTCTGTGCAGGAGAGCCTCGGCGGATTCCGTCTCACCAACTGGGACATCCTCCGCGCCGCACGCCTTCTTCCGCCGGGCACCCCGCTCCGCTGGCAACAAAGCACGGCTCCATCCGTGCGGTCCGCGCAGCCGATTCGCTGAGGTTTTTTACGGGAGCTGGGTGGAGCCCATGAGGTCGCGGTCGACTTCGCGGGCTGCGCCACGGCCTTCGTTAATCGCCCAGACGACGAGGGATTGACCGCGGCGGCAATCGCCGGCTGCGAAGACTCGCGGGATATTGGTCGTGTATTTTTCGTGCTCGGCTTTCGCGTTGGTGCGGGCGTCGCGCTCGAGGCCGAGGGCTTCGATCAATTGATCTTCGGGTCCCAGGAAGCCAAGAGCGAGGAGGACGAGTTCAGCGGGCAGGATGCGGAGCGAGCCCTCGACATCTTTGGGAGAGAAGCGTCCGCTCTCATCGCGTTCCCACCGGATGTCTGTGACTTCGACGCCGGTCAGGTTGCCATCGTCGTCGGTGATGAATCGTTTGGCTGTGACCTCGTAGCGACGGGGGTCTTCGCCTTGAAGTGCGGCGGCTTCTTGCTGGCCGTAGTCGAGTTTGTAGGTTTTCGGCCACTCGGGCCACGGGTTGTCCTTGGCTCGTTTGAGTGGCGGCTTCGGCAAAATTTCCAATTGAGTGATCGAAGTGCAACCGTGGCGGAGAGACGTGCCGACGCAATCGGTGCCGGTGTCGCCGCCGCCGATGACGACCACGTTTTTGCCTTTGGCGAAAATTGGGGGTTTGACGCCGTTGGGTGAGCCGTGCGTGAGGAGAAAGCGCGTGTTCTCGGTGAGGAAATCCATTGCGAAGTGAACTCCGTCGCTGTCGCGGCCGGGAATCGTCAGGTCGCGCGGTTTGGTCGAGCCGGTGCAGAGGACGACACGATCAAAGTCGGCGAGAAGTTTTTCAGCGGAGATATCTTTTCCGATCGAGACGCCTGTTTTGAGAATGACGCCTTCGTCTTCCATGAGCTTGACGCGGCGTGCGACGACGTCCTGCTTATCGAGCTTCATGTTTGGAATGCCGTAGAGGAGGAGTCCGCCGATGCGATCGGCGCGTTCAAAGACCGTGACGGTGTGGCCGGCTTTGTTGAGTTGATCGGCGCAGGAGAGTCCAGCTGGCCCGGAGCCAATGACGGCGACGGTTTTGCCAGTGCGGGTTTCGGGCGGGCGCGGAACGATCCATCCTTCTGCCCATCCTTTGTCGACGATGGCGCATTCGATACTCTTGATGGTGACGGGATCTTCAATAATGCCCAGCACGCAGGAGCCCTCGCAAGGGGCGGGACAGACGCGTCCGGTGAACTCGGGAAAGTTGTTAGTTTTGTGAAGACGGTCGAGCGCTTCGCGCCAGAGGCCGCGATAGACGAGATCGTTCCACTCCGGAATGAGGTTGTTGACGGGGCAACCGGACGCCATTCCGCCAATGAGCTTGCCGGTGTGACAAAACGGGATGCCGCAATCCATGCAGCGCGCGCCTTGGGTGCGGAGATTTTCCTCCGGCATGTGCAGGTGAAATTCGTCCCAGTTGCGAATGCGGTCAAGCGGAGCAACGTCGGCGGGAACTTCGCGAAGGTAGTCAGTAAATCCAGTAGGTTTGCCCATAATGCTCGTTTAAATCAGTTGCCGCCCACGCGGGAGAGGTCGCGGGAGTTTGCTTCGAAGGCTGCGTTAACGGCTTCCTCGCCGCTGAGCCCGTCTGCGTGGGCTTGCGCGATGGCTTCGAGGACGCGTTTGTAGTCTTTCGGCATCACTTTAACAAACTTCGATAGGCTGGCGTCCCAGTCTGCAAGCACGGCTTTCGCGCGCTCGCTGCCTGTGAGCGCGTCGTGGCGTTTGATCAAAAGGTGGAGGTCTCCAATTTCCACAGAGTCCTCAAGCTTTTCGATGCCAACCATGGCTTTGTTGCAACGGCGTGTCGCGAAGTCACCTTCCTCATCGAGGATGTAAGCGACGCCTCCGGACATTCCGGCTGCGAAGTTTCTGCCGGTTGGGCCGAGGACGACGACGCGCCCGCCCGTCATGTATTCGCAGCCGTGATCCCCAATGGCTTCGACAACGGTATGGACCCCCGAGTTGCGGACGGCAAATCGTTCGCCCGCCATTCCGCGAATAAAGACCTCACCGCGCGTCGCGCCGTAAAGGGCGACGTTGCCAATGATGATGTTGTCCTCGGCTGCGAATGTGGAATCTGACGGCGGGTAGATGATAATGCGGCCCCCGCTCAAGCCTTTGCCCACGTAGTCATTCGCATCGCCCTCGAGTTCAAGGGTCATGCCGGGTGGCATGAATGCACCGAGGCTCTGACCGGCACTGCCTTGGAGGTGGATGTGGATGGTTTCATCGGGCAGCCCGGCTGCTCCATATTTGCGGGTGACCTCATTGCCAACGATGGTGCCGACGACGCGGTTGATATTGCAGATGGGAACGGTCGCATGAACTTTTTCACCGCGCTCAATGGCCGGAGCGCAGAGGTCGAGTAAGACGGAAACGTCGAGGGATTTTTCCAAACCGTGGTCTTGATCGATTTGGCGATAGCGTCCGACTTCTGGACCGACGGGCGGTTGATAAAGCATTGGAGAGAGGTCGAGGCCGCTGGCCTTCCAATGCTCCACGGCAGAGCGCATTTCGAGTTTGTCGGTGCGTCCGACCATTTCTTCGACAGTGCGGAATCCGAGTTCGGCCATAATTTCGCGCATTTCTTCGGCGACGAAGCGCATGAAATTGACGGTGTGCGCGGGATCGCCGGTGAAGTTTTTGCGCAGTTCGGGATTTTGCGTCGCGACGCCGACCGGGCAGGTATTGAGATGGCAGACGCGCATCATGATGCAGCCGAGGGTGACGAGCGGGGCTGTGGCGAAGCCGAATTCCTCTGCGCCAAGCAGGGCGGCGATAACGACATCGCGTCCGGTTTTAAGCTGTCCATCGGTTTCAACCGCAATGCGACTACGGAGATTGTTGAGGACGAGTGTTTGGTGCGTCTCGGCGAGTCCGAGTTCCCAAGGCATACCTGCATGTTTGATGCTCGATAGCGGAGATGCGCCGGTGCCGCCGTCGAATCCGCTGATGAGGACGACATCCGCGTGCGCTTTCGCAACGCCTGCGGCGATTGTGCCGACGCCGACTTCGGAGACGAGTTTGACCGAGACGCGGGCGCGGCGGTTCGCGTTTTTGAGATCGTGGATGAGTTCGGCGAGATCCTCGATGGAATAGATGTCGTGGTGTGGCGGCGGTGAGATCAGTCCGACGCCGGGCGTTGTGCCGCGGGTCTTGGCGATGGATGGATAGACTTTCGTGCCGGGAAGTTCTCCTCCTTCGCCGGGCTTGGCACCCTGCGCCATTTTGATTTGGATCTCGCGGGCGTTGGTGAGGTAGTGAGAGGTGACCCCAAAACGCCCGGAGGCGACTTGCTTGATGGCGGAATTCTTGGAATCACCTGCTTCGTTTGTCCACGTGAAGCGTTCGACGTCCTCGCCGCCTTCGCCAGTATTGGAACGCCCGCCGATGCGGTTCATTGCGATGGCGAGTGCCTCGTGGGCTTCGAGCGAAATGGAGCCGTAGCTCATCGCTCCAGTTTTAAAACGTTTGACGATTTCTTCGATTGGTTGCACCTCGTCGATCGGAATCGGCGATCCATTGCGGAAATCCATGAGCCCGCGAAGCGTGAAATGTTTGCGATCCTGATCGTTCACGAGGCCCGCATATTTTTTATAGACGGTGTAATCGCCAGTGCGGACGGCCTTTTGGAGCGAGTGGATGGTCTCGGGATTGAACAAATGCTGCTCGCCTTCGCTGCGCCACGAGTATTCGCCGCCGACGTCGAGAGTTGGAGCGGTTCTGCTGCGAGGGAAGAAGGCATTCTCGTGGCGGCGGAGGAGTTCGACGCCGATCACGTGGAGGTTTGCGCCTTCGATGCGCGACGGTGTGCCGGTGAAGTAGCGTTCGATGATCTCGTGGTGGAGTCCGACCGCTTCAAAAATCTGCGCGCCACGATAACTCTGGATCGTGGAGATGCCCATCTTGGCCATGGTCTTGACGACGCCCTTGAGCGCGGCTTTCACGTAATTCTTGATGGCTTTTTTGTGATCGACGCCAACGAGGAGACCCTGACGGATCATGTCGTCGAGGGATTCGAAAGCGAGGTAAGGATTAATCGCACTCGCGCCGTAGCCGATGAGGAGAGCGAAGTGGTGAACTTCGCGCGGTTCTCCGGATTCGAGCACGAGACTGACTTTCGTGCGGGTGCCCGCGCGGATGAGGTGGTGGTGGAGCCCCGAGACAGCGAGCAGTGCGGGGATCGCAACGTTTTCGGAGTTCACTCCGCGATCTGTGAGGATAAGGATGTTTTTTCCTTCGACAATTGCGCGATCCGCTGCGGCGTAGAGAGTTTCCAGTGCGAGAGTAAGACCTTCTGGCCCGTCCGACGCGGGAAACAAAATTGGGAGTGTGACGGAGGCGAAGCCGGCGCGTTCGACGTGGCGGATTTGCTCGAGCTCGGAGTTGGTGATGATCGGCCCGTCGAGCTTGATCATGCGACAGCTCTCCGGGCGCGGGTCGAGGAGGTTGCCCTCGGAGCCAAGCATGGTCACGGTCGCCGTGACGATTTCCTCACGGATCGGGTCAATCGGCGGATTCGTGACCTGCGCAAAAAGTTGTTTGAAGTA
>JBBRHN010000193.1:0-5438 GCA_038222685.1 Chthoniobacterales bacterium
GCGGGCGCCACGTCGCGGCGGAAGCCGCCGAAAACAACGCGTTGGCTGATGCCGAGAGCGGCAGCCCGAGCGAGATAGCGAGGCTTCTCTGAGTCGTCGCCCGCGATGAAAAGTTTGATTCTCGGATCCGGGGTGTGCGCGATGGCTTCAAGCGCGGTATCCAAACCTTTACGAACCCATTCCCCACCGCAAAAAATGGCGACGAAGTCATTTTCGGCGAAACCATTGTCGTGTCTCCATTGGGCGCGCTCGCTCGGAGAGACCGGGTGGAAGACAGAGATGTCGGCTGCATTGGGAATCAGTCGAACGGGTGCTTGGCCAATGTGGTAATGCGCGCGGAGCTCCCGTTCAACGCCGCGGGAGACGGGAAGAAAGAGCGGCAATGCGCGGCCGGGGCGTGCGGAATATAAGCGTTGCTCGGCTCGGGAGGTGACTTTGCGGTAGAGGAAGCGGGTGAACCGTCGTGCGGCGGAAACGTTTTCTCCCGCATCGAATTTCGCGAGCGCGATTTCTTTGGCGGGCTGGATGTTTTGGATGGTGACGACGTTCGCGTGGATCGTGTTGCATCCGATCGAATGCACGATGTCAAATTTCTCGCGGGCGAGCGCGCGGTTGACGAGTTGATAGTATGTCCAGAAGTTCGCAACTTCGGGCCAGGCGGGACCGGGGATTTTGCGCCAGTGAATCCGGCTGAGGTCGATGTCTTCGGCGCGGCGGGCGTAGAGGTGAACGTCATGTCCCCGGCGCGCGAGTCGTTCGGCGACCTCGTTGACCGGACGGGCACTCCCGTCGCGCCGGTTGCAATTGATCATGGCAAACGCGATTCTCATGCGCTGGCGCGGACTGGCCGGACCGGGGAATTGACGGGGGATTTCTGTCGCATGGCGAATCCGGCGAAGAGGCAAAAAATCAGGGACCCTGGGCCGGAGAACCAGTTTCCGGCAATAAGAGCGATGGCTCCAGTGAAGAAAAGAGCTTTGAAAAGCATGAGCGATTCGCTGCGAATTCCCAGGCGTTCATAAGTGGCGACCTGCTTCCAGATGAGTGCGAGTGCGGCGAAAAAGAAGGGCGCGCCGAGTAACCCAAATGAGTAAATAATCTCGAAGTAGCCGTTGTCTCCAATGGCAGCACCGGCTTCGGCGGTGCCGGTGTTGACGCGGCCTGCGAGGCCTGTGGAGCCAAGGCCGGTGCCGAGGGGATTCTGTAAAATGGAGACGAGGCCGCTGCCGGCGATGGAGATGCGGCCTTGGAAGGAACCATCTTTCGAGATGGAGCCGAGTGTTTGGAGGCGCGCGGAGATTTGCTCCGAGCCGGGCATTCGGGCGATGGCAAAGTTTCCGATCAACGCTGCCGCGCAGAGCAACGCGATGATTTGCAGTGTGTTTTTTCCACGATTGAGGACAGGAAAAAGAATGGCAGCCATCGCGATGGTGATGATCGCCGTGCGGACAAACGTCAACAAAATCACGCTCAGGATGATTGCCACAGAAAGCCATCCGAGGGAGTTTCGCCACCGCTTTGAGACCATCATCGGGATGACGGCGAAGGCAAGGAACCCCGCAAGCACACCGCGCTCGCTCATTGTGGAGAAGACGGTCATCTTAGTGGATTCCAGCTTGCCGAGATAGCCTTCGAAGCCAACCGCGCGCACCCAGAAAGCATCCCATTCGGGAATCGTGTAGTATTGATACCATCCGTACAGGCTCACGACGACGGCCGCCCAGCCGACCGTCTTTACCCACCGATCAAGGATGCGCTCGTTGCCCTTGAGCATCGCCGCGCACCCCATTACCGAGAGCGGCGCGATGTATTCCGCCAACGCGTAAACGGCAGCGAGTTGATTCCTCACGAGTCCGACGGCGAGACCGATCCCGAGCGCGATGGAGAAAAAAAGAAAAATACGGCGCACGTGCGGCGGAAATGTTTTGAAGTTCTGGAAGACAAGCAGGAAGAGCAATCCCGAGATGACCAGCGGCGTAAGGCTGATCGTGGAGAACGCGTTGAACGAACCGGAGAGCCAGTCCACGTATCGTCGAATGCCGCGGTTGAGAACCGTGACCCAGATGAGGTAGTCGATCAGCCAGCTCGACTTCTGCACGTAGAGTGCGATGGCTGGCGCAATGATAAGAATGGCGACGATCCAGTCCATGTCTTAGTTATGCACGCCAAGAATACCCAGCCAGCGCCGGCTGACGACGGCGTCGGAAAAATAGTCCGAGAAGTAATCTTTGCAAAGCTGCGAGGTATCGGCGGGCGGGCGGCGAATGAGAGCGTCGAGCGCGGGGAGAACCTGGGACGGTTCGACCAAGGTGACCGTTCCTGCCGGTGCAGGGCCCAGCTCGGGTAGAGCAAACGAACGCATGCCTCCGGTATTGCTCGCGAGCACAGGCACGCCGGCTTGAAGTGCTTCAGGAATCACGTTGGGAATCCCCTCGCGGTCGTCGAGGCTCGGCACGCAGAGCGTGTCGATCTGCGAAAAGAACGTCTGCAAAAACTCGACACGGAGGTCGGGTTGAAAAGATCCGTGGTAAATGACGCGTCCCGGTCGCGACGAGTCTGCCGCCATTTCACGGATCCGATGTTCGCATTCGCCGCTTCCAGCGATATGGAGTTCGCACGGCACATCTGTCGCAGCGATGAAATCCAAGAGCAGATTTGTGCCCTTGGCCGGGTTGAGTCGTCCAATGAATCCGAGGCGTGGCGTCGCGTGGCGAATGGTTGTTTTCGGCGAGAAACTGGCCGGGAGTTGCGTCGGCTGAACGGCCCAATCGGTCTCTCGGGCGTGGCCGTAAAGGGCGAACGTTGCCGGTGACAAAAAGACGAGCTTGGAGAAAAATAAACGATAGCAGGCCAGTTGCCGACGCATCTCCGGACTGAGTTCATGCGTGATGTGATAGTAAATCGACTGGCGCGGACGCAGGAGCAGCGAGAGCACGGGGGAAAGATGCCGCATGCCGATCGCAAGAAATGTCTGCGGGCGACGAAACTCGCGGGCGAGCGCGAGAGGGTTCTTGCACGGCACGGTGCGGATGCCAGATCGGCGCAACTGTTCCTCGGCTGCGGATGAGTGACCGTGACCGGGGATTTCTTTGACGATGACAGTGATGGACGCAAAGGCAGGCGCTAAAATTTCGCAGAGCTTGAGCGTTGTCGTCGTGTGTCCGCCCACGCGCGGGAGACTCGAGAAGATAACGAGTGAGGATGCTGGATTCATCGGTTGCGGCTGAGCACGCGCTCGAGGATGGCGATGAGTTGAGCGGCTACAATGGATGGTGAAAAAAACCGCTCCGCAGCGGCGCGTGATGTCGTGGGATCGCGACGGATTTTTGAAAGAGCATCGGACAATGCGGCAGGAGTGTCGCTGTTCAGACGAATGTCATTGGCCGAGAGATAATCGGCGTTTCCGTTCGTGCTGCCGACAATGACGGGGAGCCCGCACGCCTGTGCTTCGGCAACCGATGATCCGAAATCCTCCTCCTCGCTCGGTTGAATGAGGATGTCGTGCGCGCGGAGCAGGTCGGGAACTTGAGCGCGCGGAACAGAGGGAATCCACTCCAGTTGATCCGGAAACGCAAATCCGCGGAGGAGTTTTTCGTAGCCCGGGATGAATCCCACGGATCCGACGACAGTGCCCGTCACTGACAGCCCTGAGCGGACCGCTGTGGCGAGGCCGTCCAAAAAAACATCGAGGCGTTTGCGAGGCACGATTCGGCCGAGCCAGAGGCATCGCCGCGCGGGCGCGCGGAAAGGACCTGGGGAAAACGTCGCGAGGTCGATGGGGTAGGGGAGGCTCGAGGTGCGGTCGTCGCTGATCCCGAAGCGCGAGTGGAGAGTTTGCCGGGATTGCTTGCTGCCAACAATAATGTGATCGGAATGACGAAACGCCGGGAGGCCGGCACGGGAAAGTCTCAGCGTCGCGAGGATGCGCCATTTCCAAGCAGCGAGCGGGCCTGCGAGAGCGCGGATGGTGGAGAAGTGCCTAATGATCGATCTTGCGTCCGTTCCCGGGGGGCCTTGCGCAAAGCTTACGGTGGGAATTCCCGCGACGCGCCCTCTTGCGTAGTCGCCGAACCAAAGGCACAGGTCGAATCGCTCGCGCGCGTGGGCTTCCTGAATCGCTCGGACGATCTGATGATTGTATGTCGCGACATCGGCAAAACGCGTCGCCGGCGAGATCAACGGCACTCGCGCAGTCGCGTTCCGAAGCCGGTCGGCGATGCGATTGTCGACATCGGTAAAGCGAAACCCGGGATGGTTTTCCGCCGCGTCGCGCGGATCAACAAACGAGGCTTTAGAAAAAAAATGGATCTGAACTCCCGCAGCGAGGAGTTCGCGAAGAAGCAGCGCATTCGCACTCGCAACGCTCCCGGAAGAAGCCGAAACAAAACCGGTCGCGGCGATTTTCAGGGTGCCGGACATAGATCAAAAAGAGAGTCTCCCAGGCACGAAAGTCGTTTTGTTCAGGGCCACCAGATAAAACCGCTCTTGGATCCAGTCCAGATACTCATCGAAGGCACAGAACAGATCCCGGTCTCCGCGTGTGCGGGCTGGCCGGATCGCGAAAAGCTCGTAGTCATCTACGGACAAAAAACCGAGCAGCTTTTTCAGGCTTCCGCCAAACTCCTCAAGGCCCATCCCCGCGTGAACCTCAATGAAAAGATCGGGGATATCCCGCAGCGCGAGCGTGGCACCAGCCAGCACCTCGCACTCATAGCCCTCCACATCAATGTAGAGGACGTGGGGCCGACCGTATCGTTCCATTAATCCATCAATGGTGACTGCCGGGACCATGCACTGCCCCCCGCCGACAACTTGGCCGTCCCAGTCGTTAACATAAGGTTTGAAAGCACACTTAAGAATTTGAATCTTCATGCGCCGCATTCGCTGCCAACAGCCGCAGGGAATGAGCGGACGGAACGTGTCTCTAAGTTTCCTCCAAGCTTTGGAAATGTTTTTCATTCGCCTGGAGAGGAGGGGGAGGCTTGCCCTCGCAATCCGATGGGCCTCGCGGGATTGCCCACCCAGACTCCGTTTTCTGGAATGGATTTTGTTAACATAGAGCCGGCACCGATGACCGCACCGCTCCCGACTTCAACGCCTTTTAAGACGATGCATCCCGCCCCCAGCCATACATTCCTGCCGAGCCGGATTGGCTGGATATCGTTGGGCTGGCTGTTAAGCGCCTTGCCGGAATGCATCCCGTGGTCATGATCGACAAAAAAACATTTTGCCCCAATGAGGCAGTCGTCACCGATTTCAATCCGGCCCTGAATATTGAATTCGACGGCGTTGCCGACAAAAACGCGGTCGCCCAGAATGATGGACGGGCCGGGAGTCCAATAGTGGTCGTAATTGAAGAAAACCTCATGTTTGAGGATGCAGTCGTTGCCGATGCGGACTTGATGAGGCCAGACGACGCGGCACTTAGGAAAATATCG
>JBBRHN010000194.1:0-5437 GCA_038222685.1 Chthoniobacterales bacterium
TGGCTCAGTGCTCGGCGCGGCAATTTACGCAAAGGCCTCGTCGGGGATCCGACGTGCGCTCGTTCATGCCTCCGCGCCTGCGATGCTTCTGGCGCTGGTGGGAGCCGGTTACTTCGGGCGTTTCGAGCCGCTGCTCATCGCGTGGGCACTGGCGGGTGCCGGGCAATGCATTCTCGGGATTCGCGGAAACGAACTCCTGGCCGCCAATAGCGCGCCCGATGAACGCCCGCACATTTACGCTGCACACTTCTCGCTCAGCCACGCGGGCTGGGGCCTCACGTATCCAATGGCAGGATTTGCCGTGACCGCATTCGGGTTCGCGACCAGCGCCTGGCTTTTCGCGGGACTGTTGGGCGCGGTTTCTCTGCCACTTTGGTTCATGCGGGTGCGGTTGGCCGCAATACATACTCAAGTTCCGAACCGAAGTCACGGCCATAGCCACAGCGCGTTCGATCCGCCCGGCGACTATCACACGCATGAACACCGCCATGGCGACCTCATGCATTCCCACCCTCACCAGCATGGAGTGCCGCATGAGCACTGAACTCTCAAGGCTCACAAACGGGCTCACGACGACCGCGCGGTCAGCTCTTTTTGGGAGCTGCTCCTGCAATGCTGAGGGAGACTTCGATGTTCTCGGCGACTTTGTCGGCGCTTTGTCCGGCTTGGATTTGGAAGTCACTGCGATTGATGGTGAAGTTTGAGCGGATGACGAGGAGGTCGCCGTCCACGTCGCCGCCGCGTGCTTTGAGTTTGCCGGGGAGGTAGGTGATCGTGACTGGGACGGTGACGTCTTTGGAGATGCCTTTGAGGGTGAAAGTGCCGCTAACATCGGCGGTGCCGGAATTGCCGTCGCGTTTCACATTGGAGACACTCTTTAGGTCGAACACGATTTCCGCGTTGGCTTTCGTATCGAGCCACTTTTCGCCGTGCATGTGCTCCTTCATCATGGGATTGGGAACATGCAGCGTCTCTGCAGCGACGACGATGCGACCGGTGATGGTTTCGAGCTTATCAGGATCGCCGGTGACGGTTCCGCTGATTCCACTGGCGGTGCCATTGATGGATTCCAGCGGAGCATCGAGTTTGAAAACGACGTTGTTGACGCCCTTGGGATCTTTAAAGTCGAAGGTGAGCGGTTCGGCTTGCGCGAGGGTGGATGTTGCGATGGCGAGGAGGACGAGTATTTTTTTCATAGGTTATTTTTTTTGAGCTTGGGAAGGAAAGAGAGCGCGGCGAGGGCGAGGGCACCGCCAATGCCAAGGGCGAGGAATTCGACGCCCGGAACGAAGCGATTTTCGAAAACGGGAAATTCGATGCCGGTGATTTCGTCGACGTGCTGAGTCGCAACGGACGTTTTTGTCCACCCGAGATTCGCGCCGAGAGTGAACCATGCGAGGAGCACTCCCGCTAGGCAGACTACGGAACAAATGCGCATTCCCTTCGTCAACATTTCCGGAAATTTACGGATACATTCGGTGGTGTCAAATAGCGAATTGCGGGATTTTTTCGACTATACCTTTCCGCAGATCGCGACGCGGAGGCCGAGCTCGTTCATCGCGGCGGCTTTCGCGTAGAGAGCGCGGCGTGCGGCAGCTTTTCCTGGCGCATAGGCAACTTGGATGTGGTTGCTCTTGTGGCGGGCCATCATTTGATCGCGGTCGATGCCTTGGAGAACGGCATGCATGATCGGCCACTGCGAGGTGGTCAGTTTCCAGCGGTCTTCGGTTTCTTCCTGCGGGAGTTCGACAACTTCGGCGAGGCCGGTGTCGAACTTGAGTTCGCCGTCTTCGACGTAAACGCGGCTCCACACGATCCAACCCGGTTTGCTGATGCCTTTGAGGGTTCCTCCGCCGAGGCGGAAATACATGGAAGGCTGGCGTTCGCTGGAGGCCCCGGCCCAACCGCCGACAAAATGCTCCGGCGGCGCGGCACCGCTGATGAGGAAGACCCAGACGTAGGCATCGAGTTTACCGTCATTGTATTGGCGGGCCCAACGAAGATCATGGAGCGTGTTTTCGGGGGCGTATCCCAGCTCGCGCCAGATGCGATAGGTGATCAGGCCATCGAGACCGGCGCATTCATCGACCTCGTTAAAATGCGGAAGTGCCTCGCCGGCGTAGAGTTCGCGGCCGTCCTCGGACCAAACGGGCGGGCGATCGACGTTGTTGAGAGTGCCTTCGACGAGATCGGAGGCAGGGGCGAGGTCTTTGAGGCCCTGTTGGTATTGGATGCCGATGGTCGCGCAGCCGAATTCATCGGCGATGCGGACGGAGGCAATATACATTTTGCACTGTTGGAGGACCTGGTGCTCGGTGAGCTCGGTTTCCTCATTGCCGCCGAGGCGGAACTGGAGGCCTTTTTCCTTATACCAGTTAAAGACCTGCCATGCTTCGTCGTCGCGGACAGTGAGCATTTTGGCGTAGAGCGAGGACTGACTGAGGCGCTCTTTGTAAACGCCTGTCTGGTGCAGGAGCTCGTCGGGAATGATGGCGTTATACATGCCCATGCAACCTTCGTCAAAAATACCCATGATGGCTTTTTCGCTGCGGAGTTTTTTTGCAAACTTGCGTCCGAGTGCCAATGCACTCTCAGGCACGTCGGCTTTTTTATACGGCACGACGTGCGCGGTCTCGTGTTTGATTTTACCTTTTTTCAACCAGCGGCGGAGGCCATTGAGGAAAAACGCGTCGGTGAAGTCGTCGCTCCAGAGTGTGCTGTATTTCACACCGGCTTTGGTGAGCGAGCCGTTGAGGTTAAGCATGCCGACGAGGCCCGGCCATGTGCCGCTCCAGTTGGCGAGCGTGAGGATCGGCCCCTCGTGCGTGACGAGTCCGTGAAGAATGTGGTGGCTGTATTGCCAGACGGCCTCGGCGACGATGAGCGGCGCGTCCGACGGGATGTCGTGGAAGACTTTCATGCCATACTTCTGACTGTCGATAAAGCCGTGTCCCTTGGCAGGGTCGAAGCCGTGGGCGCGTTTCACAGTCCAACCTTCTTTTTCGAGGGCGTCGGAAATTTGCTTCTCCATTGCGAGTTGAGCGGCCTCGCAGTTTTGGTTGGCGGAAACGCGAAGGTCGCCATTGGCGATAAGGTAAACGGTATTCATTTGTGGGAGATAAGGACGGGATGATACCTGCCTGCGACGCGAAATGAAGCGCAAAATGCTCTGCTGTCATCGCGCCAACGATCTTGTCAATGCGATCAATCCCGTTTAACTCCAAAGACACGTTGGCCCAATGACTCGTTTTTCTGTTCCTCCATCTCTTCGCACCTGGGCGGAAATCGACGTCTCGGCGATGCGGGACAATGTCAGTGCCGTCCGGCGTTTGATCGGAGACAGGCCGCAAATTCTTGCCGTCGTGAAAGCCAATGCCTACGGACACGGCGCGGTCGAAGTAGTGCGTGCGCTGGCGGGGCAGGTGGATATTTTTGGTGTGGCAAATGTGTGTGAGGCCCGCGAAATCTTCGACGCCGGCACAGAGCGCGATGTGATGATCCTTGGCCCTTGTTTGCCGGGAGAGCGAGGGATCGCCGTTGCCGACTGTGCCATCGTCACAGTGTCAAGCGCGCCGGAGGCGGCGGCTTATGCGCAACACGGACCTGTGCGCATCAACTTCAAAATCGACACGGGAATGGGCCGGGTCGGCGTGTGGTGGGAGCGCGCCGAGGACGAACTTCGTGCGATCTGTGGCCAGCCGGGGATCGAGATTCACAGCGTTTCGACACACTTGCCGATCGCCGACGAAGACGAGGTTTTCACGCGCCGGCAACTTGAGCATTTTGAACGACTCGCGTCTCGTATTCGCCAATGCGTTCCCTGTGCGTTGATCCATGCCCTAAACAGCGCGGGAATCCTTCGTTTTCCGGAATTTGCCGCCGACCTTGTTCGAGCAGGACTTGTCCTTTATGGGGAGTCGCCGGTGCCGGAGTTTCAGCCCCTGTTAATAAGGCCGCTTGCTTGGAAGACGCGGGTGGCGCTCGTTCACGATTTGCCGCAGGGCGCGGGCGTGAGCTACGGGCGGACCTTTGTGGCGGAGCGTCCGATGCGCGTGGCGTTGCTTCCCATCGGCTACGCGGACGGGTTTCCGAGGGCGCTTTCCGGGCGCGGTGCGCAGGTATTGATCAATGGCGCGCGATGCGCAGTTCTCGGACGCGTGACGATGGATCAAGTTGTCGCGGATGTTTCCGATTCAGGCGCCGTCGAGGAGGGCGACGAGGTTGTGATTATTGGCCGTCAGGGAGAGGCCGAGATCACGGCCCGTGAACTTGCGGTTCAGGCTGGAACAATTCCTTGGGATATTTTTACCGGAATCAAAAGCCGCGTCGTGCGGATTCATAGTGACAAGTGAAGCTCTCGCGCCGAGCGAAACCGAAAGCAACCCTGATAAAAAACTGGTGCTCGGGGGGGGACTTGAACCCCCATGCCTTACGGCATACGCCCCTCAAACGTACGTGTCTGCCATTTCACCACCCGAGCATTCTCTTTTGGAGAGCGGTCAGAATTAAAGCACTCTGAAAAATTACGCAAGAGGGAAAATTTTTGTCTTGCGCAGCACGGTGAGGATGGGCACATTGACCAATTCTCAACGAAACAGATTTTATGGCATACGCAGTGATTCAAACAGGTGGTAAACAATATCGCGTCGAAGCAGGCGACGAGATCGAAGTCGAAAAGTTGGACGTCGAGTCCGGTTCCAAGACCGAATTTTCCGAAGTCCTACTCGTCGCAGACGGCGCATCCGTGACAATCGGCGTGCCGATCGTCGCTGGCGCGAAGGTCACTGCGGAAGTGGTCGATCAATTTAAAGCCGACAAAGTCATCGCTTACAAATTCCGTCGCCGTAAAGGCTACCATCGCACCGTCGGCCACCGCCGCCAACTCACCAAACTCAAGATCGAATCGATCACTACTATCTAACGTCATGGCCCATAAAAAAGGACAAGGAAGTGTCAAAAACGGACGCGACAGCCAGAGCAAGCGTCTCGGTGTCAAAAAATTCGGCGGCGA
The DNA here is from genome assembly GCA_038222685.1 of Chthoniobacterales bacterium. Taxonomy (GTDB): domain Bacteria; phylum Verrucomicrobiota; class Verrucomicrobiia; order Chthoniobacterales; family Terrimicrobiaceae; genus JBBRHN01. Next base: position 5,012 of record JBBRHN010000194.1, read on the forward strand.
AGCCGTGATCCCAGGCAATATCATCATCCGCCAGCGCGGCACCAAGTTTCAGCCGGGCCGCAACGTCGGTCTCGGTCGCGACTACACGATTTTTGCTTTGGCTGAAGGCCACGTGAAATTTGACCGCGCCGGACGACGCGTGAACGTCGAACTAGCGGCCGCCAACTAGCCTTCGGCCTCGCCGAGCGCGAGGATGAGGGCGGATTTCGGTTTCCAAGCCACGATGATCACTCGGCAGAGAGCAGGTTTCTCTCTGATTGAGTTGCTTGCAATTGTCGCGATCTTAGCAATCCTTGCCGCGGCGATTTTTCCAGCCCTCTCGGGAGCCTCTCGAAAAGCAGATCGAGCTGAAGCAATTTCGCGAATGCGGAGTCTCGGGGTTGCGATGACTCTCTACTCTGCTGATCACGATGGAGTGATGGTCGG
>JBBRHN010000195.1:0-5413 GCA_038222685.1 Chthoniobacterales bacterium
TGGCGGAGGCGGGTCATCGTGAGGCTCATGGGTTTGCACGCGTGATGATAGGCGTGACGGATGACGTTCGTGCATGCCTCGTCAAGCGCGAGCACCATGAGCTCAACTGTGCATTCCTCGAATCCGCAGTCATCCAAAAACGCGCGCACGCTGGCGCGCATTTGGGCAAGGTTGCAAGTCTCGCTGGAGAAGCGCAGCGTGCGTGTCATGCCAGGCCTCCGACCAAAATCGTCAGATCGTCGAGTTGCGTGCCGCTACCGCGATGGCGGAGTTCGGCCGCGACGAGACGATCCCGAATTTCCGCGGAGGACTCCGCACGACCGGCGACGTGTTCGAGTAACATGTCGTCAAACATTTGCTCATCGCGATGGCTGCGGGACTCGGTCAACCCATCGGTGAAAGCCACGAGGCGGTCGCCGGGTTCGAGCACGATGGAGGATTGCTGATACTTGACGCCCGGCATGATGCCGAGCGGAAGCGCGCTGTGTATCTCGATGCGGCTCGCGGAGCCATCGGAACTCACACGCACCGGGGGACAATGGCCGGCACTGGACAACTCGACGAGCCTGGTCGAGGGAGTCATTCTGCCGACAAGGGTCGTGACAAACATGCCGCGGATGATGCGCGCTTGGAGGGTCTCGTTCAAAAGCGAGAGCGCATGGGCCGGGCCGGTCGTTGACGCAAAAACAAACTGCATCGCACTGAGCGTCTGCGCCATGAGAAGCGCGGCGGAGATTCCCTTTCCCGAGACATCGGCAATGGCGAAATAAATCTCGTCGGGGCTGCGCGCGAAGACGCCATAAAAATCGCCACCGACGTTTGCTGCCGGCGTGTTATGCGCGACAAATTCCGCGCCCGGAATATTCTTTGGGATCGCGCGGGAGAGAAGGACACTTTGGATTTCGGAAGCCAGAGCGAGGTCACGATCCACCCGCTCGCGAGCGCGCGCCCGCTCGAGAGCACGAAGTTTTTCCACCGCAGTCGCCGTCACGTCCGCATAGGCGCAGAACCCTTCGAGATCCTCGTGTTCAAAAGCCGTTTTCTCCCGAGGATTCAAGACCTGCAGCACTCCAGTCACGTTGCCATCGAAGCGGAGCGGCGCACACAAAATCGAGCGAGTCACAAACCCCGTCTGCCGGTCGGCCTCTTTGTAAAACCGGTCATCAGCATAAGCATCAGGAATCAACAACGCCTCGTTGTGCGCGAAAACCCACCCGGCGATCCCTTTGCCATGCGGGACGGAGATTTTTGGCTCTACATAATCCGCCTCGCCCTTGGTCGCAATCGACAACTCCAACGCATTCGACTGGGAATTGACCAAAAAAAGCGAAGCCGCTTCGGCCTGCATCACGCGCCGAGCCACATCGAGCACAGCGCGCAGGAGTTCGTCGTAGTCCGTGATCGAATTGATCATCGACCCCACTTCGACGAGCCCTTTGTAGATTTTGAGCGACTTCTGGAGAGAAGCAATGTCGTCAACCATGCTCCCAATCTGCCACAGTCACCCGCCCATGACCAGCCCTGCTCGAAAAATCCAGTGGATTGCGGAGGCAGGATCGTCGATGATGCCGGAATGAACCGCTGGATCAGCTTTTTGTTTCTGGGAACCGTGCTCGTCGCCCATGCGGCACCATCCGCTCCGGCGGGCCCCGCATCGGGCGTTTACAAAGCCATCGCGCCGCAGCCGTATGCTTCTCAGGCGCAAGTCGTCGAGATTCGCGGCGAGCGCGCGGAGCCGCAACCCAAAGAGTGGATCGCTGTCCTGCGCGATCCAACGGCGCGCGGCGGCGTGCGCGAGATTGCCGTCGTTGATGGGAAAATTGTTTCCGACCGCACGCCGTTGAAAGCCGCAGCGGAAATCGCCGACGATCTGCCGATTCCTCGCGCGAACCTCATCGTCGATTCCGATCAAATCTTCCGAATCGCTCAGCGCGAAGCCGTAAAAAACGAGGTCGGATTTCATTGGGTTGATTACAAACTCCGCGCCGATCCCGAGAGCCGCGCGGCAGTTTGGAGCGTTTCGATGTATGACGAACTCGGCGCCGTCGTGGGCTCGATGAAGATTTCCGCACAGGGCGGAACACTCGTGCAAGGTTTCACCCTGCCGCCTGGCTCGCAAACCGCCGCCACACCATCTCCGAGCGGCGGACTCGTCGGAGACACCGCACGATCCGTTAGCAAAGCCGCGAAGAAAGCGCAGGACTCCACGCTTCGCTTTATCGGAACGCTTCAAGAAGAATTTGTCGGCGAACGCACGATTGGCCCGAAGGAGGATCAGTAATGGAACAAGCCATTATCGTCCTCGTCATTGTTGGCTTCCTCATGATCGCCGCTGAGGTTTTTGTGCCCGGACTCGTGCTCGGCATCCTCGGCGCGCTCTGCCTCATCACGTCGGTGGTTCTCTGCTACATGGCGTTCGGCCCGCTCGCCGGCACAGCCGCTTTTGCCGCCCTCGGGGTGCTCTCAATCATCGGGTTTTTAATTTGGATGCGCATCTTCCCGCACACTCCCATCGGGCGCCGGATGATTCTCAGCGATACCCTCTCGGCTGACAACGCCACGTCCGCGCCAATGCTTCTCGGCGAGATCGGCACAGCTCTCACGCCACTGCGTCCGGCAGGCACGGCGCGCATCGGCAGCCAGCGCGTCGATGTCGTCGCCGAGAGCGGGTTCATTGAAATCGGAGAACCCATCTCCGTCGTTTTCCAAGAAGGCCTCCGCGTCGTTGTCCGCCGTCAAGAGTCGGCAGACGCGGATCAATCCGGATGAACGGTCCCGACACACTCTTCACTTTTGGCAGCATGTCTCTGGGACGCAACCCGGCGGAGATCGCCCCGGATCTTGCTGTGGCGCGGCGGGCGATGGAGTCGGGGGTGTGGTTTCATTCCAGCCCGACGTATAACAATGGGTTCACGTTCATGGTGCTGCGCGAGGCATTTGAGGAAAACCGTTCTGCCGTGCCGCGCATGGTAATCAAGGTGCGCGACTCAACAGCACAGCTCATGCGGTTTGAGGTCGAAGACACCTGCCGACGTCTCGGGATCGACGGTCTGGATGTGGCTCAACTCGTTTCGATGGATCCGCAGCCTGGAAACCTTGTGGATCAACTGCGCGGCGCGGGCGGTCCGCTCGCCGAGGAACTGGCGTCGCTACGGGAACGCGGGTTGATTCGGCAGGCTGTGATTTTTATCACCAAGGAAAATTCCGATACCGCTGTGGAGGCCGCTTTGAAGAGTGATTTGATCGACGGCGTGATTCTGTATTGGAACGCGTGTCAGCGGGATTGCAGCGACTCGGCGTGGGCGGCGATTTGCGAGCACAAGATTCCTGCGCTGGCATTGCGCACGCTGGGTGGCGGCCCGGCGGACAAGGCTGGTCAATTGAAGGCGGCGTCGCTTGCAGAGCTAATAAAAAAGTCCGCTTGTCGGAGTGAGACGGAGTTGAACATGCGTTTGGCTGCCAGCGAGCCGGCCATTCAAACCACGATCGGAGGCACATCATCACTTGCGCATCTTGAAGCGTTTCTTGCGGCGGCTGAAACAGCAACGCCACTTGCGCCGACGATTGTTGAAGCCGCGCGGGCATTGCAACGGAACTGACTGGTTGATCCGGCTCGGTTCGGCTCGTCGATTCTTACAAGTATTTCCGAGATTCGTCCGATTGATGTCACAGCCTTTTTATGTATGATCAGCCCATGAAAAAACTGAGATGGGGTCTGCTCGCCGCCGGAAATATCGCCAAAGCCTTCGCCGAGGGGGTTCAACATTCCAAACTGGGAGAGCTCGTGGCCGTGGGCAGTCGCAGCCAGGCAAACGCAGACAGCTTTGCCAAGGACCTCCACATCCCCCGCGCTCACGGCAGTTACGAAGCACTCCTGGCAGATCCCGGGGTCGATGCTGTTTACATTTCCACACCCCACCCCATGCACGCGGAGTGGATCATCAAAGCGGCGGAGGCCGGAAAACATATCCTCTGCGAAAAACCGCTGACGCTCAATCATGCCGAAGCCATGACAGCAGCCGAAGCCGCGCGCGTGAACAAGGTGTTGTTGATGGAAGCTTTCATGGTGCGTTGCCACCCCTTTATTGAAATCCTGCGGGACCTGATCCGCAAAAAAACCATCGGTGAGGTCCGCCTCATCCGCAGCACGTTTAGTTTCAACGCAGGTTTCGATTCTGATAGCCGACTTTTCAACAATGCGCTCGGGGGCGGTGGCATTCTGGATGTGGGTTGCTACACGACAACTCTGGCCCGCCTCATCGCGGGCGCCGCGCTGGATCTGCCTTTTGCCAGTCCAAGCAAAGTCAGCGGAGCCGGAATCCTTCTGGAAACCGGAGTCGATGGGTGGGCTATTGCTTCACTAGAATTCCCCAAAGGCATTCTGGCCGAGCTCTCCACCGGAGTACAGTTGAATCAGGACAACGGCGTGACTGTTTTCGGCTCCGAAGGTCACATCAAAATTCCCGATTGCTGGATCCCCGCCAAAACAGGTGGCGACCTGAGTCTCTTCGTCAAAACCAAGGATGAGGACGAGAAAGAAATCAAAGTCAGCACCGATCAATGGCTGTATGCGCTGGAGGCAGACGCCTTCGCCCAGGCTTTGCTCGAAGGCAAATCCTCCGTCCCGGAAATGCCCATCGACGATACCCTCGACAACATGCTCACCCTGGACCGCTGGCGGGAAGCCATTGGACTGACTTATCAATCCGAGCACCCCTCCAACAACGCAGCCACCATTAGCCGACGCACTTTAAAAAAGAGAACCAGTGCGACCATGCGTTACGGGCGCATCGCCGGGGTGGATTTCGATATCTCCCGGCTGGTGCTGGGCTGCGACAATCAAACGACCATGCCCCACGCCGTGGCCATGTTCGATGATTTCTTTGAGCGGGGTGGCAACTCCTTTGATACGGCCTGGATCTATTGGGGAGGACGGACGGAAGAGCTTCTGGGTCATTGGATACAAAGCCGCGCGATCCGCGAACACGTGTTTGTGCTTGGCAAAGGGGCTCTTTCCCCTCTGTGCGAGCCAAAGCACATTTTGTGGCAGTTAGAGGAAACCCTCAATCGCCTGCAAACAGACTATGTGGATCTCTACCTCATGCACCGGGACAACCCCTCTGTTCCCGTCGGAGAGTTCGTCGACGTTCTGAATGAGCTTCTGGCCGACGGAAAAATTAAAAGTTTTGGCGGTTCCAACTGGAGCATCGAGCGGACCCAACAAGCCAATACCTATGCCCAATCCAAGAGGCTCAGAGGGTTTTCCGCCCTGAGCAACAACTTCAGCCTGGCCCGCATGGTGGACCCCGTGTGGGCCGGTTGCGTGTCCGCTTCCGATCCGGAATCCAAAGCCTGGCTAAGCGAAACCGGAACCGCCCTCTTTGCCTGGTCCAGCCAGGCCCGGGGCTTCTTC
>JBBRHN010000196.1:0-5399 GCA_038222685.1 Chthoniobacterales bacterium
GGAAAAAGAATGAATGGAGTCAGTGTCTTCGACTTCACGCTCCCCAAAGCTCCTTCCAAGACGGCGTCATCCTCCGGGCCTGGCAGTGTTTTCATTGGATACGCCAACATCCCGGGGCTCGAAGGAAAAGATTCCGTAGAAGTCGATGTTCCATTGGGCAACGAGAGTGGAAGCACGGATTTGCCTAAGCCTGCAAAAAGAGATTAGGAATGTTTGTTTCTTTGACAGAGTCAGATCTTTGCGTTTCTTAATCGGAGCGCGTTGGTGATGACGGAAACGGAGCTCAGGCTCATGGCGGCGGCGGCGATGATGGGACTCAAGAGCAGGCCGGTGAATGGGTAAAGGATGCCGGCGGCAATCGGGATGCCGATGATGTTGTAGGCAAAAGCGAAGAAGAGGTTTTGCCGGATGTTGCGCAGAACGGCACGGCTCAGGTGGATGGCGCGGACAATGCCATTCAGATCGCCTTTGACGAGGGTGATGCCGGCGCTTTCGATGGCGACATCGGTGCCGGTGCCCATCGCGATGCCAACATCAGCGGCGGCGAGCGCCGGAGCGTCGTTGATGCCGTCACCGGCCATCGCGACTTTTGCGCCGTCTCGGCGGAGGGCGACAATGCGATCGTGTTTATCCTGCGGGCTCAGGCCGGCTTCAAATTCGTCGAGCGCGAGTTTGCTGGAGACGGCTTTGGCGGTTTCGGCGTTGTCGCCGGTTAACATCACGACTTTTAATCCTGCGGCGTGAAGGGCTTTGATGGCCTCCGGCGTGGTGGACTTGATCGGGTCAGAGACGGCGATGACTCCAGCCGCTTGGTCATCGATGCCGATGAGCATGGCGGTCTTGGCTTCCTGGCGAAGTTTGGTCATGGCGTCCGCGTATTTGGGGGAAACCTCGATACCACGTTCGGTGAGCAACTCAGGCTTGCCGATAATGATTTCCTTGCCGTCGAGATGGCCGGTGACGCCACCGCCGGTGATGGAGTCGAAGTCGGTGGCTTTTCCGAGCTGGAGTTTTTGCTCTTTGGCGGCGCGCACGATAGCGGCCGCGAGCGGATGCTCGCTGCTTTGCTCGATGGACGCCGCGATGCGCAGCAGATCGTCATCGCTTCCACCGTCAAATATCACAATGTCGGTGACCTTCGGTTTCCCCTCGGTGAGCGTGCCGGTTTTGTCGATCACGAGCGTGTCGATTTTCTCCATGTTCTCCAGCGCCGCAGCGTCACGAACGAGCACGCCTTCGCCAGCTCCCCGACCGACCCCGACCATGATCGACATTGGCGTGGCGAGACCGAGTGCGCACGGGCAGGCAATGATGAGAACCGCCACGGCATTTGCCAGGGCGTGAGCGAACCGCGGCTCGGGACCGAAGATCATCCAAACGATGAACGTGATGATCGCGACAGCAATGACAGTGGGGACAAAGATTGCAGCGAACTTATCGGCGAGGCTCTGGATCGGGGCACGACTGCGCTGTGCACTGGCGACCATTTCGACGATCTTCGCAAGAAGCGTGTCGGCGCCGACGCGATCAGCGCGCATGAGGAAGCTGCCCGTGTTGTTCAACGTGCCACCGCTCACGGGATCGCCCGCGGTTTTTTGCACTGGTGCGGGTTCGCCGGTGAGCATGGATTCATCGATTGTGCTCTTGCCTTCGACGATCTCACCATCCACGGGAATGCTGTCACCGGGCCGAACACGCAGCTTGTCGCCAGCCTTCACTTGATCGAGCGGGATATCTTCCTCGTGATCGCCTTCGCGCACGATTCGCGCGGTTTTCGGTGCGAGATTCAGAAGTGCCTTGATGGCCTGGCCCGTGCGGGCGCGGGCGCGTAATTCGATGACTTGACCAAGAAGCACAAGTGCGGTGATCATGGCTGCCGCTTCGAAATAGACGGCCACATGCCCATGCTCGTAGAAAGATTCTGGAAACACGCCGGGAGCGAGCATGGCCGCCGCGCTGTAGAGCCAGGCCGCGCCGGTGCCGATGGCGATGAGCGTGAACATGTTGAGATTCCAGGTTTTGACAGATCGCCAGCCGCGCTGGAAGAACGGCCAGCCGGCCCAGAGAACGACCACACTGGAGAGCAAAAACTGCGCCCACCGGGAGATGTCACCAAGCAGAATTTCTCCGCCAGGAATCATCCCGCCCATCGCGAGAATCATGACGATCACGCCCAAAGGCGCGGCAACCCAGAACCGCCGTGTCATATCCGCGAGTTCGGAATTTTCCTCGTCCCCTTCACCGCCCGCAACAGCGCCCTTGGGTTCCAGCGCCATGCCGCATTTTGGGCAGTCGCCGGGATGGTCCTGCTCGATCTCGGGATGCATCGGGCAAGTGTAGATGGTCTTCGCGAAGGTTGAGTCGTTCATGGGTGCTATTATTTCAGGAAGTGCATTAAAAGCGAACCCGCAGGCCGACGCCCCAGCCGTATTCGGAGTGCCACTGTCCGATGATGGCCGCGTTCTTGCTCACGGTATAGTCGAGATGCACTCGGCCCTCCCAATGGTCGTGTGTGTCGTATTGAACCTCGCCGCCAAGATCGAGGCGCGGTGCCAGCGGGATAGTCTTGGCAAGTTTCACGCGTGCGCCGCCATCGGTATCAACCCAGACGGTGGAGTCGATATTGAGCGGCAGCTTATACGTCAGGCCGAAAACGCCGCGTATGTAATCGGTGTCGTAATCGAGCGGGCCGGTCGTAATCGCGCCCTTGGCATCCACACCCCCGAGGAGTCGAAAGAATCGGTTGAAATAGCGTTCGTAGAGCAGAGTGGTTTCCAGTTCCGCGTCCGGCACGCCGCTCCATCCGGCTTCCCATTCAAGGTTGAAAATATTCTGCGTGTTCGAGAATTCGAGATAGCCCTGAGTCATGTTGTTCATGATGTCGGCCGTGCCCCAAAAAAAGTAAGGGTCTCGATAGAGCTTGTCGCGCACGGCGGCGGTGGCGGGATCTGGCTCGAAGCCTTCGTAATGAACCACGCGGGCCATGCCACTCGCCATGTGGTAAAGCAGGTGGCAGTGGAAAAACCAGTCGCCCACTTCATTCGCCTCGAAATCGATAACGGTCGTTTGCATCGGTGGGACAATGACGGTGTGCTTGAGCGGGGCGCGGTCACCTTGGCCATTCATCACGCGGAAAAAATGTCCGTGGAGATGCATCGGGTGATACATCATGGTGCGGTTGATCATAATGAAGCGCACGTTCTCTCCGCGTCCGATCTTGATTGAATCGCTTGCGAAGAGTGGCTTATTATTGAGGGACCAGACGTAACGCTCCATGTCGCCATCGAGCGTGAGTCGCACTTCGCGCACCGGGTTCTTCGACGGAAGGGCGGTGTTCTTCGTGGCGCGTAGATCCTTGTAGGGCGGGCCGGGGCGTGGCCCCATGCCATCCATAACCAGCGGTTTCCGCGATGAGACGTCCGGGCCAAAAGGGGTGTAGTCCCAGGTGTGTTTTTTGCCACTGTGTGGGCTCGCCGGAGTGGCGTGATCCATCGGCATTCCTTCCATTTCCTTCCCATCACTCATTTTCATGTCCCCACCCATCGGGATGGCGTGATCCATTCCTTCCATTTTCATGGCGGGCTTCATTCCCATCATTTCCTCCATCGTCATCATGCCCCCCATCACGCCGGGCTTGTCGAATTTGCCCGCGTTCACGTCGCGGGTCGGCATTCCTATTGTACCGCCGGGAGTGAGTGCGAAGACGCGCGATGGCTTCAACTCACCCATGGTGTTATAGAGATTTGCGGGCGGCACATCCGGAGCGGGATGGCGTTTGCCGTCGCCGATCCAAATGGAAGTCCACGCCGATCCGTCCTGCGCCGTGGCGCGAAGCTCATACGCGCCAGGTCCCGGCGGACGCACCAGCACGTCGTATGTCTCCGCAATGCCGATCAGTAAGCGGTCCTTTTTCAGCGGCTGAACGTCCTGTCCATCTGCGGAAACGATGGTCATCGGCCCTCCGGCAAACTGGAGGTAGAAAAAAGTGGCAGCCGAGCCGTCCACGATGCGCACGCGAACGCTCTCACGCGGTCTCGCGGCAATGCGATGCTCGGGCTCACCATTTGCGAGAAAACGATCATACGCGATGTCGGCGAGATCCATCGGCGGCATCCGCAGCAGCTCGCGCTTCCAGAAATCGCCGAGCTTCCCGACCCGCATCGCACCGAACAACGTCTGCGCGTTGCCGCGCTGGAGCGCCGGCCATTCGCTGCCGCGCTTGAGCCAGCGCAGGATTTCGTGCGGATTCTCATCAGTCCAATCCGATAGCACCACTGTCTCGTCACGATCACCGGTCACGCCGCCCCGTTGTGGAAGAATCACGAACGCGCCATAGAGGCCTTTCTGCTCCTGAATCCTCGTGTGCGAGTGATACCAATACGTGCCGTGCTGTCGGATGCGGAACTCGTAGGTGAAAGTCGCGCCGGGCTTGATCGGCGGATACGTGACGAAGGGCACGCCGTCCATCCGGTTCGGAAGGAGCAGGCCATGCCAGTGAATCGACGAATCGACCTTCATGGCATTTGTCACATGGATGCGCGCCAGGTCGCCCTCGCGAAAAGTCAGCGTCGGTGCCGGAATGCTGCCATTCACCGCGAGCGCGATGCTTGGCTTGCCGGTGAAGTTGACCTCCTTTTCGCCGATGGTGAGATGGTATTCCACTCTGGCCGCACCCGCGCGCATCGTGGAGAAGACACTGAGCGCAAGAAGGACTGGCAGGAGTCTCGATGCCATGAAAGCATATATGAGCGCAGTTGTTGTCGATGCTCCCACAATTCTATTCCCGCGAAAGCACATTAAAGCTCTTTTCGGATTTCGCCGCAGGTGAGCATGCTCGCTCCGTAGTAAGGGTTCGCGACTTTCTTGTCGGTCTGAATCCACGCGGCATTGGCCATTGGGCAAAACGCTTCATAGTAGTGGCCGTTTTTTTCTTTTTGGGTATTTGCCGCTGCGATCAGCGTGGTACTCAATGGTTTGAACGCAGCGCGGGCGGCTTTGATGTCGGTTGCTTTGGCGACGGCCTCGGCTTGTGACGCGGTGGCTTCCGGGAGCGTTCCGGCGTTTTCTTTGGCGGCGGAGGTAAGGGCCGCCGCAGCCTCGGGGATGCCTTTCAGGGAATCGGCCGCGAGTGCAGTTTGAATTTTGATATACTGCTCCAACACCGTTTGGAGGGGGGTGGAAGCCTGGTCTTGGGCTTGGGAGGCGGTGATGATGCTTAGGAGCGCAAGCAGGGTGACGGCAATGTTTTTCATAGGGTGGTGTCAGGGTTGGATTTCGAGGGTGAAGGGCGCGAATTTGTTCTGGCCGTTTACCTGGATCTGAGCATAGAGACGCATGAGGCCGGCTTTGGCGGGGAGGAGATGGAATTCCAAGTTGCCCGTGCCGCGGTCGGTGGGCTT
>JBBRHN010000197.1:0-5360 GCA_038222685.1 Chthoniobacterales bacterium
CGCATTTGCTCCAGACGCTCCAGCGCGCGCGAAAACTCGTCATACATCAACGCCATCTTGAGCCCAAACGTGATCGGTTCCGCATGGATGCCATGGCTGCGTCCGATCATCGGAGTAAACTTGTGCTCCTTCGCGCGAATCGCCACCGCATCGCGGAGCGCCCTCACGTCGCCGATGAGGATGTCGCAGGACTCCACCATCTGCACCGCAAGCGTCGTGTCGAGGAGATCGGACGACGTGAGACCTTGATGAATCCACCGCGCGGCGGGCCCCACCCGCGAAGCGACATCTTCGAGAAATGCGATGACGTCGTGGTTGGTTCGTTTTTCGATTTCCAGCACAGCCGCGATGTCGAAGGCACCCTTGGCGCGAATCTCCACCGCATCCTCGCGCGGAATCGCTCCAATGTCGGCCATGGCCTCACAGGCCAGCGTTTCAATCTCAAGCCAGATCTCAAGTTTTCGTTGCTCCGTCCAAACGGACCTCATCCCAGGCAGGCTGTAGCGTTCAATCATTTCGCGAGCAGTCAATCACACTCGCGGCGGATTCCGCCAGCCTCAGAAGAGAAAAGTTTTTCTGCTGCGGCACCGGAACAAATCCCCAATGGAGCCGTCCTCGTGCTCTCCGGGAACGTGGCAACCCCATTGAACTCCTCAACCCCGATACACAAAAAATCGCCAGCCAAGTCGGAGGCACCCTGCCGAGTCGATGAGTCCGGGGTCCTTCAACGGAGTGAGGAGTGAGGGGTCAGGCATGGTTTATTGACATTTGTGACAATAAACCATGCCTGCCCCCTCGCTCGCTGTCCAAGCCTCGTTGAGACGGACAGCTTTATCTCGGTTCAGTGTTGCTTTGGTTCGTCTGTCCACACGTGGCGCGTAGCAGCGCCTAACGACCCCAAGCTTATCGACCGCGGAGGCTGGCGCGGCACCTGCATGGTGGGCGTAAAGGCGGCGGTGGAAGTCCCGGCCTGCCGGGATCACGCACGGAGGTGTTCGCCGCAGCGTTTAGCCGTTGCGGCCATTTGGGTTTGACGCTCTTGGACACTACTCCAGAGGAGCAATCTTGCCGGGTGCTTGGAGCGCTGCGGCGCGGCTAAAAGCTCCGAGTAATTCCTGTTAGTGAATGGATGTCCAATCGAGAACTAGCACCTAAGCACGCTTCGGAATCGATCCGTCGATAACCTGCAACGTCTCGATCTCAATCTTGGCGACCTGCCCGGCGTAAAGGGCGTGGAAATGAGGTGGTGGATGATCGCCATAGTAGATCTGGATGACGATGCCATAAAATCGGCTAACCTCAGGCATGGGAGAGCTAGTGGCGTAAAGTTGGGAATACGTCTGCGGCGATCTTGCCGACCATCTGGAGGTAGAGGGAGTCGGGGCACTAATCGAGGTCTCCCGGCCACTGGAGCGCACCAATCGGACTGATGGAAAGTTGCTCGAAAACGCCCTCCTGTAACCAAGCGCGGAATACACCGCGACCGGCTAAGTGGCTCAAATCAACGGTTCCCGATGCCCCGTCGTCGAAACGAAGGGACACCCGAAAACGATCTAGGGGCCTTGCGTCGGTGATTTTCACGTCGGCAGAATACTCGGGTTTTTCCGCCGTGTCGAGACGCGAGCAACGGCTAACGACCCCAAGCTCAGCGACGGCGGAGTGCGGCGTGGCACCTATACGATGGGCGGGAAGGCGGCGGTGGAAGTCCCGGCCTGCCGGGATGACGTCCGGAAAAGGGGGCGGTCCCGCTATTTCACATTAACTAGGCGGCGAGAGGGCGTGGGTCGCCCCTTCAGGGCTACCGTTGGAACCATCTAGATCCCAGGGCGTTGCTCTGGGCTGGTATAGGATGCACCGTAGGTGCTAGGTCGCTTAACTTAGCACCATTCGGGTCAGTCCCGCGTATTGGCGCATTTTTAATCTTGGGAATACTTTCGGCATTGATCCACAATTGAAGAATGGAATACGGAGGGGTGATTTATATCATGTGATGAGTTGCGGGGATCGGCGGGGAACTATTTTCGTGGATGATGATGGTCGGCGGAGATTTTTGCAAACGCTGGGAGGGGTTTGTGAGCGGGCGGATTAGCAGGTGCATTTGTGTTGTTTGATGGGCAACCATTTTCACTTTGTCTTGGAGATTACGAGTCCGACGTTGGTGGTGGGGATGAAGTGGTTCCCTTGGACTTACACGCAGCACATTATCCCAAGTTTCTTATGACAGCTCGGGAAGGGCATTGGAAACTTGGGGCGAGTATCTCTCAAACAGAAACTGATCCGACACCGCTGCATTCCGCCTCGGTGAATCTTTGCCACGCTTCCGTGAAAGAAAAGAGCGAATTTGGGCGACTTTTTCGAGTCTACAAAACGGCAACGATGACCGCTGTTGGCGACTGAGTACGGTCGCCGACATGCGTGCCGAGGAGTTGCAAACCAAGCGGCGACTCGCGCGTGATGACCGTTACGGCGACTCCGTCCACCGCCACCTCCGTTCCCCCGCCCGCAGGGGCCAGAAAAAACCACTCCGACTCCTTCGCAAACTGCACCTGAACGAGCGCTCCGAGGTCGATTTCCTCGTCGGGGGCGAACGTTCGCAGCGTCATCTTCTCTATCTCGGCGATCTCCTGCGCGGCGGCGTGGGCCTTCAACGCGAGACCGTCGGCGAGGTAGTTTTCTTCGATGGCGAGCGTGTCGTATTTCCCTTCGGCTTTGCTCTCGGCGTCGTTGCCGTGCTCACGCGTGGTCTTGGACGCCCGCTGCCGTGCTTCAAAATCCTCGCGCAGACGCTCAAGAATCGCAGAGACAACATCCGATTTTTTCATCGATTCCTAAGGTTCGCGATTGGCTTGAATGAAACCGCGAAACCACTGCCCGGCAGGCTCGAGGGTGAGCTCTTTGGTCTTCCGATCGAGGCTGGTGAGTCCAAAGTTGGCGGCATATCCCTCGGCCCACTCGTAGTTATCCACGAGTGTCCACGGCATGTAACCGCGCACATCGACCCCGTCGGCCATCGCCCGCCGCATCTGGCTCACGTGCTCGCGGAAGTAGCGGATTTTTTTCTGCTCGCTCTGTGTGCCGATTCCGTTTTCCGAAATCACAATCGGTTTCCCGTAACGCTTTTGCACCGCCTTGAGCACCTCGTAGAGTCCCTCGGGATCGATCTCCCAGCCGTTTTGTGTGTAATCGGAATTTTGCTCGCCAAACGGACGGAAAATGAAGCGCGCCGCCGTCGCATCCTGGGAGTAATAGTAGTTCACTCCGATCACATCCGTGACAGATGCCACGCGGTCGAGATGATCCCAATTTTGGTGCATCATCATGTTGTAAACCGCTTGGGTTGGATCCTGGACGAGGTTCTTGCGCCAGTTCGGGATCGAGTAAATACCCATCACGACGGCGTCCGAGCGCGCCTTGCGAATAATTTCCGCCGCATCGACATACATCCCCGTCGCCGCATCCGTCGCTTTTTTTAATGCTCCGGGCGTGAGCAACAATCCGGGCGGCCAGTGGCCTCCGAAGTATCCGATAAACAAAGCCCCATTGGGCTCATTTTGCGGCACATAGATCCGCACCGTCGGAGCCAGCGCGACTGTCATCCGGCGCACATACTCCCGCCATGCCGCGCGAACGTCCGGATGCAGAAAATTCGATTTGTTCTTTTTCTTTGAGTCGTAAAGCCAGTCCGGAAAAGTAAAGTGCCAGAGCGTAACGATGGGCTCGATCCCCGCTGCCCGCAGCTTGCGCGCCATTTGAGCGTAGCGAGCAATCGCCGCCTCGTTGAACTGGCCCGGACGCGGCTCGACCCTGCCCCACTCGATCCCGAAACGATAATGCGTCACTCCGATCTTCTTCAGCATCCGCACATCACGATCAAACTTGGACCACGAGAACGTCGCATCATCTCCGCGCGGCGGAATGTGCCTCTCCTCGGCAAAAATATCCCAGTCCGTTTTGAAATACTGAGCCGACCCCGGTTTCTCCCCGCGATCCTCATTCTGAAAGCTTGCCGTCGATGTGCCCCACCAGAATTTCCCGGTGTTCACCTTCGCCTTGCCGCTTGCCACGGGAGGAGCTTTTGGCGGCAGCACACAACCGCCCAGCAAAAGGGCCAATGGGAGAACGAACCATGAGCGGATATTCATATTGAAAGCACTACGCCGACGTGTTTGGGTTAAATGCAGCAAAGCCTTTCAGCAATGCAGAAATTACTCACTCTTCTCCTCGTCCCATTCTGCCTCGCCTCTGCCCACGCTACCGATGACAGCTTCCGGTCACCGGACAAGCTCACGCTTAAGGATGGCTCCGTCTACAACGGCCTCATCATTCTCAACACCCGCGACAGCGTCACGATCCAAAGCGAGTTCGAAGAATGCGTCATTCCAAAATCCGACATTCTCCGCATTGATGACTCCGAGGACGCCCTCTACACCGAGGCCGGACGCCGCGGCGATCTCCCCGCCTGGCGCGTCATCGCCAACGACCTGCGAACCCACGACGGCATCAAAACCCTCGAAGAAATCCCAGCGACAATCATCGACACTGGCGTTTTCAAAAACGTCCCCTACAAGTCTTTCCGCGTCAATCAAGACCTAGAACTCAATATTTACGGCGACCCCAACGATCCTGCCGGGATCGAAATCGGCATTTACGGACGCCGCGCGGGCGACCAAAAACTCCGTCGGTTTCTCCGTTCCTATCTTGCCGGTTATCTCACCAACACGGGGGAGGTCGCCGCCCTCTACAGCCTCGGCCTCCAGCAAGGCCTCGCCACCGCTGGCATGCTTACCATCGAAATCACACCTCCCGACGCGCCCGACGCCTACGGAGCTTGGTGGATTTCCCTCTTCAACAAAAAGGATCTCGCCGCCGCCCGCCTCGACGCCAAAGAATACGCCGTCCTGGTCCGCCCCATGAGCGAAGTCGTCGGCAAAGACGGCAAGGTTCTCCCAAACGCCTGGTCTGACCACCAAGGCGACATGATGAATAAAAAAGGTCCCATGGTGATCCGACGCGGGTTTTACCGGGACAAAGACGGTTCTTTTCGATTGCTGACGACTGATTGATTTAACCCCGAATCCGGCGTTTGAACAATTTTCACCGGATTGACAAGATTCCTTCCTGTGAATCCCGCCCATATTGTTTATCTTGCCTAAAGCGTTTTTCGGGTTGAAACGGAAGGCTGCCGGGCCCCGCTCGACGAAGAGACTGTTAACACATCTCGGAACTTAAATTGAGGGCTTCACTTCCAGGCCCGCCGCTTTTGCAAGGGCTCGCTGCTGGGAGTCGAAAGAGAGGAACCGCTTCGCGCCTGCGAGTATCGCCGCTGCGACATGAAGTGTGTCCGCGGATCTGCTCCCGAG
>JBBRHN010000198.1:0-5343 GCA_038222685.1 Chthoniobacterales bacterium
CTTGCGGAAATTCGTCGGCAGGGCAAAAAGCAGGAGTCCGGCGAGAAGCCCCACGATTTCTTCGGGAAAATGTTTTTGTATCCAATCGGCACCGAATTGCGGCGTGCCGAAGAGGAGTTCGACGATGCCGGGATAGAGCCAGAGCGAGATCGCACCGAGCAGGCAGATGGCGCAATTGCGCTCGCCATTTGTGATGCGACCGAGGGCCGCCCGTTGCGCGTCGAGATCACCAAGCGAGGCGGAAAGCGAGTCGCCGGTCCAACGCCGAATCGTCGGACGCAACACGAAAACGAGAAAAATCACCAGCGCCGTGCTCAGCGGAACGGCCAGTTGCATCCACTTGAAGAACGTCACTTCTATGCCGGCGAGTTCTTTTAGAAAACCGAGAGCGATGAGGTTCGGAGGGGTTCCAACCGGAGTTGCCAGTCCGCCGACGGATGCTGCAAAGGCGATCAATAACACGAGGCGTCCGCGCGATACCGCGTCTTTTGCAAGATCGGGGCATGTGTTTGCAATGCCGATGGCGATGGGCAACATCACCGCCGTCGTCGCAACGTTGCTCATCCACATCGAGAGGACCGCCGTCGTCGCAGCCAGCGAGGCGTAGAGGCGGAGCGGACTTGAGGCCAGCCAGTGCAGGCTCAGCATCCCGAGGGCGAGTCTTTTTTCGAGACCATGTTTTTGCATGGCCGCCGCAAGGAAAAACATGCCGACAAACAGAAACACGATCGGCGACCCGAACGCCGCAAAAACCGCCCGATCCGTGCCGACCCCAAACACGACACACATGGCGGGCGCGAGCAAGGCTGTGACGGCAATGGGAATGCTCTCGCAAATCCAAAAGACCAGCGTGAATCCGAGAATTGCAGCCAACCGGTGGGCTTCCGGCGTAAGCCCCGGCATCGGAATCCACCAGAGAATCGCGAACACGAGCGGGCCCAGCAGCCAACCGGCCCGTTGGCGATATTCGTCAAATGTCATTGCAGCGATGAACCTCTTCAAGAGCCGAAGCGAGTGCAAGCCGGAGTTTTGGTTGAGCGCTACGAATGACCTCGCAACCGCCGTTGACAGGGTCGGGTAAGCAGGGCACTTTTCGCCATGCATTTTTTTTCGTATCGGGAGGGCGTGCTCCACTGTGAAGGCGTAAGTTTGGAAAAGCTGGCGGAGGAGTTTGGCACGCCGGCTTATGTGTATTCGGCGCGGACGATTCGCGAGAACTTTCAACGTCTCGACCGCGCGCTTTCGCCGCTGGATCGCATGGTGTGCTTTGCGCTCAAGGCGAACTCCAACATAGCCATTCTCAACCTTCTGGCGCGCGAGGGGGCGGGGTTTGATATTGTTTCCGGCGGCGAACTTTTCCGCGTGCTGAAAGCCGGCGGACTCGCCAATCGATGCACATTTGCGGGCGTGGGCAAAACCCGCGAGGACATCGCCTATGCGCTTCGCGAGGGGGTTTACTGTTTCAATGTTGAGAGCGAGGCGGAATTGGAACGTATCAATGAAATCGCGGGTGGCCTCGGGCTGAAAGCACCAATCGCGATCCGGGTAAATCCCGATGTCGATGCAAAGACGCACAAATACATTTCGACGGGAACGAGTCAGAACAAATTCGGCATCGGCTTAGATCGCGCCTTGGAGGTGTATGCAGTGGCGGCCCGGTTGCCACACATTCGCATTCGGGGCGTTCAAACGCACATCGGCTCGCAGATTCTTGAGTCCGGCCCGTTTGCCGAGGCGGCGACGAAGTTGAGCGACATCGTGAAGGAACTCAAAGCCCGCTACCAAATTGAGTTTTTCAGTATTGGCGGCGGCGTCGGGATTGTTTACGACGAGGCGCTCGCCAGCGGTGATCCCGCGTGGTGGGCGGGGCACCCGGATCGCATCACCCCTGAGCGATACGCCGAAGTGATCGTGCCCATCCTCGCGCCGCTCGGACTGAGAATCATTTTCGAGCCCGGTCGCTTCCTCGTGGGTAACGCCGGAGCGCTCCTCTCGACCGTGCAATACGTCAAAAAGACGCCGTCGAAAACATTCACGATCGTCGATGCCGGCATGAACGATCTCATCCGTCCGGCCCTCTACGAAGGCTGGCACGAAATTGTCCCGCTTCGCGAAACATCTGGCGAGACAGCTCCCATGGACGTTGTTGGCCCGGTTTGCGAAAGCGGTGATTTCTTTGCGCAGGATCGCGCGCTGCCAACACTCGCGGTGGACGACCGCATTGCGCTGCTCAGCGCAGGTGCCTACGGATTTGTGATGGCTTCAAACTACAACTCGCGTCCGCTGTTGCCGGAGATTCTCGTCGATGGCGAGCGCTACGACGAGATTCGCAAACGTCAGTCCCTCGACGATCTCATCGCTGGGGAGTCCATTCCCGAGAGCTGATTTTCAATACCCGCCGGCGGCCTTTTCGCCGGTCACGATCTTGATTCCGTTCGACGTGCCCAGGCGCGTTGCGCCCGCGGCCAGCATTGCCTTTGCGGACTCGAGATCGCGGACACCGCCAGAGGCTTTGACCTCGCAACGACCGTCGACGGTTTTGACCATCAAGAGCACGTCGTCGAGAGTAGCTCCTCCCGTGCTGAATCCTGTCGAGGTTTTTACAAAAGCCGCACCCGCTTCAAGCGAGAGTTGGCAGGCTGTGATCTTTTGCTCATCCGTAAGAAGGCAGGTTTCGAAAATGACTTTCACGCGCGCCGCGCCGGCGGCCTGCACCACGCCCCGCAAATCCTCCACCACGTAAAGCGTGTTGCCATCCTTGAGTGCCCCGATTGACAGCACGGTGTCGATCTCCGTCGCGCCATCAGCAACCGCGCGCTCCGTCTCGAAAGCCTTTGCCGCCGAACTCATCGCGCCCAACGGAAATCCCGTCACCGCCGCCACAGCCACGCCGCTCCCTTTCAAAATCTCCGCCGCCAGTGCAACCCTCGAACTGTTCACGCAGACACTGAAAAAGCCATACTCCACGGCCTCCTCGCAAAGGCGACGAATCTCCTCCGTCGTGGCATCCGCCTTGAGGAGTGTATGATCGATGGCGCGCGCGATGCTCATGAGAGTCGGACGAAATCTCGCAAAAACTGAAACCACAAGAAAAACATGCCGCGCTTCGAATAGCGAATCAGATCCGGCCCGTCGCGCTCGAGCAATCCGCACGCCAGATTGTGGTCAAGTTGCTCGCGCAATTCGTGTTGCATTTCAATGCGCAAGACCTCGCTGTCAGGCGCGCGCAAGACGGAACTCTCGACGCCGCTGGCGACCAGGAACGCCGCGTGCCCTCCGCACATCTCCGCAATGCTTTGCCCGCCCGACGCCCTGTTCAAAGCAAACTTCGGCGGCAGACGCAGGCCGTAGGAAAAGGGGTAATTCCACGTCATAAAAACCCGTCCGTCGCTCGTCTTCGAAGTGATCGTCACATAAAAAAACGCAAACTCATTCTGCTCGACCAGCGAGATCGTGCCCAACGTTCCAGCGTCCGGATTTTGAAACAGCCGGAAAAACTGCTTCGTCTCGTCATGGCTCCACCCCACATCCTCCGCGTAAACGAATCCCGCCGCCTCCATTTCCTCGGTCAGTTCGCCGAACATCGGAAACGTCGCACGCGTCGGCGGCGCGCTCGACTCCAAACGCCGCTCAATCGGCAGCCGCATACGCCTCACCCGGGTGAGAATCTCCAGCCATGGCAGCAGAAACCACGTCGAGGCAAACAACACACCCAACACAACGCTCTCCCCAATCATCCAACCCGCCAAAAATGACGTCACCACAATCCCTAGCGTTCCCGCACGAAAAAGCAGCGGATTTTGACTCGTCCGCAGCGCCGCCGCGAGCACTCCGCAGCCGAGCACGAGAAGCACGTCGGAAATCACGAGTCTCCGCGCCCCTTCAAAAACGCCTCCAGCTGCCTCACATCAAAATCCGCCAGCACCGCGCCATCGGGCATCTCCAGCGTCGGCGTCAACGACTGACCCGATATCTTGCGCATCCGCGCCGCACCTTCCGCATTCGACAAAACGTCAATCGATTCAAACGTAACGGCCCGGGCTTTCAGCCACGCCAAAGCTTCGACGCACCACGGACACCACGGTTTGATATAAACAATCATTTGTTGCCCGTTACTAAAGCAGGTTTTTCCGTCCTTGCCAGTTTTCCAACCGATGATAACTTCGTCTTCCCACACGGCGCGTTCGTCTAGGGGTTAGGACACAGCCCTCTCAAGGCTGGTGCACGGGTTCAAATCCCGTACGCGCTGCCAGTTTTGTTATTTTATCAAACGGCGTTGTCTGAAGCAATTGCGCCGTTACAGCCCGAGAGTCATCTGCTCGACCGTGCCGTGAGCTTTTTCCCCATCCCATCCAACGACGTTTGCGCGATAGAGGGGCTTGTCGTCTCGGACGATTTCAAGTCGCTGGTTACGAATCACCTGAGCCATTAAATCCGCTCTTCCATGCAATGTTGGTTTATTCGTGTGCCGTTCTGCTGTCTCGCGACCAAGTTGCCAGACGGGATTATTGTCCAGTCCCTCTGTGCAACTGACGGACAGGTCGACATGCGGATGAGGGGTAAAAGCTTCAGGTTTCACACGACCAGTGGTTGGCGCAAACCAGCGACGGGTAAACAGAAACCGGGAAATGCGGTCGGTACTGGCAACGTCCATCTCGCGTTTTTCGAGGGCTATATCAACCAAGCACTGACTCGATCAAGTTCTGAAGTTCGGGTTCAAAGTTCCCATTAAGAGGATAGGATCCGAAATTCTTCTTCAGTCCATTTAAGGAGGCGTAGTGAATTTCACCAGTTTCCCCAACGGCGACCGTTACAATACGGTGTGCTGTCCGCGCCCACTCGAAGGTAATATCCCCCGCAGAGGTTGCGCTGATTTCTGGCAGTGATACGCTAAGCGGTATCGTACGGATAAACTCCACGGCGTTGCTTACCGTTTCGTCAGCAATTGAAGGAGCGTCGTATCCGTCCCACCCATTCTGCGAGCATTCGGCCATCAGACCAGCAAGATTTGAAGCCTTGGGGAAGTCACTCATAGCATCACCTTCAACCGGGTAAGAATATCCTGCACCTCGTGATTTTTCATTTCCACAAATTCCATGAGCTCTCGCGGCGTGCGGGTGTCTTCCTCCACCGACGCGTTTGGATTGACTGCTTTGAGGTCGAACGCCGCATCTTCTACGGACTGCGCTTTGGAATGAATGTCACGGATTTCCTTCTCGATACCGCTGATTCGGGCCTTTATTTCAACCAGCCTTGAGACAGCCGCTTTTGCGGCTTTCAATGATGTTAGTTCACTCTCCGCTTTTTCTAGATCGGCTTTGGGTTTTTCGGCTGTGGAGCGGA
>JBBRHN010000199.1:0-5325 GCA_038222685.1 Chthoniobacterales bacterium
GCGCGTTAACGACCTCATGGCCGACCCCGCCAAGCGCGCGGCTTTTGGAAAAGCCGGACGCCAGCGCGCGCTCGAGGTTTTTTCGTGGAGCTCGATTGCCGCGCAGACGAAAGCACTCTACGAATCGCTCGCTTAGTCGGCGTTCTAAAGTGCCGATGAAATCAAAGTGATTGTGCGTTCGGGGTGCGATCAAATGTGGGTGCGGTTGCAAATACGATCTGGTAGGGCGGGACGTCCCTGGCCCGCCGCGCCTTCTTCCACAGAAAACCTCAGACACGTTTAATCACACTCGGGCGTTCGGTGGGTAATCCTTGATTTTTGACAGTGAGCTCGCCGCAGAGCGCAGTCCAAACGCACTTATTTTGAAATTTTCGAAAAAAAGTGAGGGGTAGGACAGCGGTTGACCGGGTTGGGCCTGTAAAAACGTGCACATGAACATAACTTCCCGTCTCGCATTCGTCCTTTCCGGCGAACTATTGTAAAATAAACCTCCCGTGTCAGTTTATGCCCACACAGACCCGCAGTCGGCCGATCCCAAAGATTGGGAACCGCTTTTCACCCCTTTCGGAGAAGGGGCTGCCGAATGCCATGGGGAGCAATGCCGGAAATGTGAGTGCCTTGAACGCTTTCATGGTCACCTCAACAAGGTCGCATTCTGGACAGGCAAATTTTCAGCGGAGATGTTCCCGGAGAGTTCTCCGGACAGGCATGCGGCGGGCAAATGGGGCTACCTCGCCGGACTCTGGCACGATCTCGGAAAGTTTGCGCCCGTCTGGCAAACCTACCTGAGGTCGAAGTGCGACGTCCACTCCAGCGAGATTTCGGGAAAAGTGGACCACTCGACGGCGGGGGCTCAGTACGCAGTAAAATGCGCATCCGCTCTCGGTCATTTGTTTGCTTATGCCATTGCAGGCCACCACTCCGGGCTTCTGGATGGAAAATCCAACAACGCATGTCAGGCAGCGAGAATCATAAAACCGGATCTTCCCGATTATCAAAACGCTCCGGCTGAAATTACGACACACCCTGTCCCTCCATTACCCGCATTTCTTTCGCGCGACCCTTTTTCCGTCAGCTTTTTTACACGCCTGATTTTTTCGTGTCTCGTCGATGCCGATTTTCTCGCCACCGAGGCGTTCATGAATCCCTCACAGGCGAAAACCCGCAACCAAACGCCAGGTAACGTGCTGGAAGATTTATCTCAACTCATCGATGCAAAAATTGATGCCTTCGGGTTTCCTGCTCCCGACGATGCAGTGAATCGCCAGCGGCGCACGGTGGTTGAAAACTGCCGAGCCGCCGCCATTCAAACGCCCGGCATTTTTTCGCTCACTGTCCCCACCGGCGGTGGCAAAACCCTTTCCTCCCTCAGCTTTGCTCTCCGCCATGCGCTTGCCCACGGTCAGCAGCGGGTGATTTACGTCGTCCCGTTTACTTCGATCATCGAGCAGAACGCCGAAGTCATTCGTGAAATTGTTGCCCCGCTCCAAACGGAAGGTTTCACTCCTTTCATCGAGCACCACTCGTCGCTCTCGCCGGACAAGGAGGACACCAAATCTCGTCTCGCCTCGGAAAATTGGGACGCCTCCATCATCATCACCACGTCCGTTCAATTTTACGAATCCCTCTTCGCCGCGAAAACCTCGCGCTGCAGGAAACTTCACAACATTGCCAACTCGGTCGTGATCCTCGACGAAGCCCAGTCCCTGCCCGTCGATTTCCTCTCACCATGTCTCCGCGTGCTTCAAGAACTCGCCGATCACTACCACACCACTTCGATTCTCTGCACCGCCACTCAGCCCGCGGTTTGTTTCGACAAAACGGATTTCCCCATCGGGTTGAAAAACTGTCGGGAAATCATAGTCGATACGAAATCACTCTTCGCGGCTTTGAAGCGTGTTGATCTGGAATCTCTCGGTGATGTTGCAGACGCCGCGCTCATCGAACATCTTGCAAGCCACCCGCAAGTCCTCTGCATCGTCAACCGCCGCAAGCACGCCCAGCAACTTTTCCAAATGCTCGGCCAGAGCGAAGGGAACTTCCACCTCTCCGCACTCATGTGCCCGGAGCATCGCAGCATCATCCTTGCGAAAGTGCGGGAGCGGCTTTGCAATGGACTACCCACCCGCATCATCTCCACCCAGCTCATCGAAGCCGGCGTGGATGTGGATTTCCCCGTCGTCTATCGTGCTCTTGCCGGACTCGACTCCATCGCGCAAGCCGCAGGCCGCTGCAATCGGAACGGAAAACTTGCATCGCGCGGCACGACTTACATCTTCAGACCGGAGGATCAAAAAGTGGAAACCTATTTCCGGGAAACCGCACAAGTCGCCCATCAGCTCATCGATCTCCATCCGGACCTTCTCGGCGAAGAGGCAATCCGGCATTACTTCGACATCTACTACTACCAGCAAAGCAAACGCTGGGATGCGAAGGACGTCCTCTCGTCAGATAGTTTTCACATCGATGGTGCGGACAAGGCCTTTCCCTTCAACTTTCAGTATTCCACCGTCGCTGAGAAATTCCGCCTCATCGACGATTGGCAGGTTCCTGTCATCATCCCCTACGACGACACGGCCCGCTCGCTCATTTCCAAGCTTGGGAACCCGTCGATTCCACTGCACCGGGAACTCCTCCGCGGTCTCCAGCGATACACCGTCCAGATTCCTCCCCGTCTGCGCGATGACAACATCCGTTCGTTCGAGGCCCTCCGCGATGGCCAGTTTCACGCGCTCGTCTCCACCGAGTTGAACTACTCGAAAGACTTCGGCATCTGCTTCGAGGGCGCCTTTTCAAGTTCACAACCCCTCGTTTGCGACTCATGAACTCAACACCTCGTAAATTACGGCATGGCAGACACCACATCGGGGCACTTGGCTCGCAACGGACCGTCGCGGGAATACAGACGCGTCCCTTTGGACATCGCCAGCCAAACATAGGCCGCATCGTAAAAGCTGATCTCTTTCGTCGATGCCAAAACAGAAACCTTTGGCCACTCGATCTCATCTTCAAATTTGATCCCCGCCGCGTCCAAGGCAGACCAACCCGTTTTCAAATCCTCTGCGGCAAGCCGCCCGGCGCGCGCCAGCTTCCAACCCACGTTTCCCAGCTCGTAGCGAGCCAATGCCAGGCAATTCCAATCTGTATCAATCGCCTGCAGCCGGAGGGCCGACTCACGCAATGCTCCGCCGTTAAACAGCCAATCAGCAAGAACCGTCGAGTCCACCGCGATCATCGGCGCCCCTCCTTGATTGCTTCATCAATTTCTGCCGCCGTCATAAACGTCGTCATTTTTGAGCGTAGATCGTTGGCCAAAAGATTTGCCTGCGCCCATCGCTCTTTGGCTGCCGCCGCCCGGTCTCCATCGCTTTTCGAATTGAGCGCAGCGCTCAGTTCCGCGATCACCTCTTGGTTCAAACTACGCCGGTTCCGCTTCGCTTGCCCTTTCAGTCTCTGGTGCACGTCGTCCGGGAGACTTCGTATCGTTAAGGTTGCCATGCCATCACTCTGCCATCATTCTGCATTCAATTCAAGCGCACGTTAAATTCCTCGATACCCGAATAGAAAAAAGCGACGCTCCTTCGTCGGAGCATGAAGCCCTAAGAAAACATCGAACGCAATCAAACGCGGGGTTGATACCTCGTTTCACGCGGGGGCGGCATCCAAAACACAACCAATGAGAAATTTTCGAAAAAGATCGAGGGGTAGGACAGCGGTTGACCTACCTGGGCCTGTAAAAACGTGAACATGAAGATCGGTTACATTTTTCTCGTCAAAGACGGGATGAAATGCCAAAAGCCTGAATCGGGGATGGTAGTCTCCTCCCGCCGTAATCTGATCGATCACGGCTCCTCGCTACCGAGCGTTTTTGTGACATGAACCGAAATTACCCTGTTGAATTTGAGATATGCGGACCAGCGGCAATGTTTACTCGTCCCGATACGGGGGCTGCGCCGATCTCTTATCCAGTCCCCACATGGGCCGCGTGCAAGGCCATATTTGAATCAGTTGCACGTGGATTCTTCGCTCGTGGGGGGCCGCCCGCCGCTTTCTTTTCTGCTGCTGAGATTGAAATCTGGAAGCCTGTTCGGTTTGAGAAATATGTGACGAACTACCGCGGCCCATTGCGGAAAGACACCCAAATAAAAGAGGGTAATTCGTATCAGCTACCGGCTACGATCCTCGTCGATGTCTGCTTCCGCGTAAAAGGGCAGTGTATCCGCGTGCCGGGAGCACCAGACGAGTCCAACAATGCGCCTCATGCTTTGCAGGAGATGTTCACCCGGCGACTGTCGCAAGGTCGGAACAAGTATATTCCATGCCTGGGCTGGAAGGAGTTTGTTCCCAGCTACTTTGGTGCTTTTAGGGATCATGGTGATGGCGGAGATGGGTTTGAGCTGCAACGCCAATACTTTGCTGAGCTGCCAGCCTTGTTGATGTCGGCGTGGGATGCTCCTTCTAATGGCCGCTATCAGCCGATTTTTCGTCAATTGGAAATCCGCGAGGGCATCCTTCGATTTCCGCAAGCCCATGTGCGAAACGGCAAACTCGACTTCGACAAGGAGGCGGTGAAATAATTATGCTGTCAGAACTCTACCACATCGCCAAGAACCTGAGTCATCAGGGACAAGAGAAGCGTCTGGTTCATGCGGACTTCGGTAAGCCCGGTCTTTCTGGGAAATTAAATCTGTACCTGCTATTGGGTGAAGACGGCGAGATCGTTAAACTAGAGGTGCTCCAATCTCCCGAAACTTTCAGCTTGTGGACTCTGAAAAAGGCAGGCTTCAAGTTTTTTCCAGCGGCTCGAATGCCTAAACCTCTGATCGCGTTGCCTGCTGAGGATCCGCGTTGGGCCGAGATCAAGACGCCTACGCCTGAGATACTTCGTGGTCTCCTATCTGCTCAGAAACATGCCGTTCAGCCGATTGATGTGCGCCATGAGCGTAAGCAGGCAGAGCGGATGTCTGATTGGAGGCATGAAGACCATGCGACTATTGGGAACCTTCAAGCCTTCGCTTCTCATTTCCTCCATTTGTCCAAGGACGCAAAGAGCTTTGGCACCAAACTCTCAGTTGCGCTCGACTCTGCCTTGGAACGCAACAGGGACGAGAAGGCCTTGAAACCACTTCAAGCATTACTTTGCGGAATCTTAAAGGAACCGAAGAACAAACCGTCTGAAGTCGAATTCAAGGTGCAGATCATTTTCGATTATCTGCCCAAAAATGAAATCGCCGGGGTTCTCTACAGCGCTAAAATGAAGCAGGTGGTGCTTGAATGCCTCAATTCAGAAAAGACAGTACCGCCCAAGAAAGGGAAAAACTCTGG
>JBBRHN010000200.1:0-5303 GCA_038222685.1 Chthoniobacterales bacterium
CACCGTCGAACTCGAAAAACCCGCCTCCTACGAAGAAATCTGCGCCGCCGTCAAAGCCGCTTCCGAAGGCCCCCTCAAAGGCGTCCTCGGCTACACCGAACACAAAGTCGTCAGCACCGACTTCCGCGGCGAAACCCAAACTTCCGTCTTCGACGCCGAAGCCGGCCTCGCCCTCGACTCCACCTTCGTCAAACTCGTCTCCTGGTATGACAACGAATGGGGCTACTCCAACAAAGTCCTAGAAATGGTCCGAGTCATCTCGAAGTAGGAAAATTCGAAATTCGGGAATGCGAAATGCGAAATGAACCTCGCGAAAACGTCGTGCTTGAAAAAAGTTACGCCTTCGCGCTCGCAGGGATTTCGCTTGCAGGCAGGCTTCAGGCACTTCGCGAATATGTGCTTTCACGCCAGTTCGTGAGATCCGCGACGAGCGTGGGAGCCAATGTCGAAGAGGCCCAAGCCGCACAAACGCAACCCGAGTTTCACACCCTGATGAGCCGCGCCGAGAAAGAAGCTCGCGAATCCCACTACTGGCTACGCCTCGTCCGAGACTCCTATTCCGAAGTGGCCGCCGATGCTTCCCGTCTCTTGGAAGACGCCCAAGAACTCAAACGCATTCTAGCCGCCATCACCAAATCCACAAAAAAACGACCCTCCTAAATTTCGCATTCCCCATTTCGCATTTCGAATTCTTCCTTATGAAACTATCAATCAAAGAAGTCTCCCTCACAAACAAGCGCGTTCTCATGCGCGTCGACTTCAACGTTCCCCAAGACAAAGCGACGGGCGCGATTACCAATACGCAGCGCATTGTCGCGGCCCTGCCGACCATTGAGTATGCATTGCAAAACGGCGCATCGGTTGTCTTGATGAGCCACCTCGGGCGTCCGGACGGCGAGCGTGTAGAGAAATATTCGCTCAAGCCCGTGGCGGAGAAACTCTCAGAACTCCTCGGAAAACCCGTGAAGTTTCTCACGGATTGCGTCGGGCCCGAAATTGAAGCCGCCTGTTCCGCAATCAAACCGGGCGAAATCATTTTGTTGGAAAATCTCCGCTTCCACCTCGAAGAAGAGGGCAAGCGCAAAAACGAAGACGGAACCGCCACGAAGGCCGACCCCGAAAAGGTCGCCGCCTTCCGCGCGAGCCTCACGAAGCTCGGTGATGTGTTTGTGAACGACGCCTTCGGCACAGCCCACCGCGCACATTCCTCCGTTGTCGGCGTCAACCTCCCCGACAAAGTCGCAGGCTTCCTCATGCAAAAGGAACTCGACGCCTTCGCCTCCGTGCTCGATCACCCAAAGCGTCCCTTCCTCGCCATTCTCGGCGGCGCGAAAGTCGCCGACAAAATCCCCCTCATCCGCAGTCTCCTCGACAATGCCAATGAGATCATCATCGGCGGCGGGATGGCTTACACATTCAAAAAAATCAACGAAGGCATGGAGATCGGCACAAGCCTCTTTGACCCCGAGGGCGCCAAAATCGTTGCCGAACTCATGGAAAAAGCCAAAGCCAAAGGCGTCCAGATTCACCTCCCCGTTGACTTCGTCTGCGCCGAAAAATTCGACCCCAATGCCGAATCCAAAATCGTCGATGACCAAGCCGGAATCCCCGTCGATTGGATGGGTCTCGATATCGGGCCAAAAACCCGCGTCCTCTTCGCCGAAGTCATCGCCCGCGCAAAAACCATCATCTGGAACGGCCCTGCCGGCGTGTTCGAATTCGATCGCTTCGCCGAAGGCACGAAATCAATGGCCGAAGCCGTCGCCGCCGCCACAGCCGCCGGCGCGATCTCCGTCGTCGGAGGAGGCGATACTGCCACTGCCGCCAAAAAATTCAAAGTTGCCGACAAAGTCAGCCATTGCTCAACCGGCGGCGGTGCCTCTCTCGAACTCCTCGAAGGCAAACCCCTCCCCGGCGTCTCCGCCCTCAACGAGAAATAGCGGCACGGGTTTGATTTTAACGCAGGTGAGCCAGGCGCATCTCCGGGCTGAGAGGGCAGCTTGCGTCACGGCCTTTGGAGTGCCGCCGGACAAGGTGTTCACGTGGGACGCCCGGCCTTCCCGGAAGCTCCTCTCGGCGGGCGCTGTCTGAGCGGGCTTGCTTCACCATATTCGCGTCGCTAATGACATTGAGAGTCATGCCAACGAAGCCCAGCCGTCACCTCACCCTCCACGACAAACTTTCACGTCTGAGCCCCATTCAGGCTCGCAAACTCCTCGGTGAGCCAGCCGCTGCTTTGATGCCAAAAGCTGGCCGGGAGGAGATTGATATTACCACACAGGTGCTCTTCACGTCCGATCAGTTCCAAGTTGTCTTTCCTGTCCCGCACGAGGCGGTGGTCAATCTCGCACTGCACCCCGCCTATCGAGATCGGCTGCAGATCGTTTGCAGCCACGAAGGCGAGATCGGCGACTACTATCGTGCCGCTGCCATTTCCCTGATTTTGGAGGAAAAACTCGCGCTGGGACTCGCTGCCGCACCCGATGAAAACACGCCATGGGAATTGCTGCCGGAGGCGAACCTCGACGAGCGAGCGATCTCCGAACGTGTCAAACGGGCCGACGACGAGGCAATGACGATCAAGGCGAATGATCCCAAAACCCCATGGACGGACTTCGCCGTGACGAGTGCCATGAGCGGACGAACCTATCGCGTCGCCCTGCGGGGAATGCAGCGCGGGCAAAGTTACTGCTCCTGCCCCGATTTCCGAAAAAACCGACTCGGCCTCTGCAAGCACGTCATCAAAGTGCAGGACTGGGTGAAGAAACGTTTCAAGGCCGACGAACTTGCTAAACCAGCCAAGCCCCATCGCATCAGCATCTTCGCGCGCTACGACGGCGACCTGCGCCTTGGCATCAAGGCCCCCTCAGGACTCCGTGCCGCCACCAAGGCGATCATCGCTCCGTGGCTCAACCGTTTTGCTCAGACCGATGCGGAAATGACCGGGCTTTTCGACACCGTGCGCCGCCTTTCCCAGAGCGACGACGATTTTATTGTCTTTCCCGATGCCGAGGAAATTCTCAACAAAGCTGTCCATCGTCGGCGGATGGCGGAACTCGTTGCCGGCATTCGCAAGGATCCCGCCGGACATCCCTTAAGAAAAACCCTCCTCAACACGGAACTCCTGCCCTACCAAATGGACGGCATCGCATTTGCAGCAGGCGCCGGAAGGGCCGTGCTGGCCGACGAGATGGGTCTCGGAAAAACAATCCAAGGCGTCGGGGTGGCAGAACTCCTCGCCCGCAATGCCGGCGTGCGGCGCGTGCTCATCGTCTGCCCGGCATCGCTCAAATCCCAATGGCGTGCTGAAATCATGCGCTTCTGCGATCGCAGCGTGCAAATCGTCGCGGGCAAGACCGCCGAGCGCGCGGTGCAGTATTCCAGCGACGCGTTTTTCACGCTCGCCAACTATGAGCAGGTCTTGCGCGATTACTTGGATATCGAACGCACGTCGTGGGATCTGATCATCCTCGACGAAGCTCAACGCATCAAGAACTGGGAAGCCAAGACCAGCCGCATTATCAAAAGCCTGCGCTCCCCCTTCGCCCTCGTGCTCACGGGCACCCCATTGGAGAACCGCCTGGATGATCTCTACAGCATCGTCGAGTTCATCGACGACCGCCACCTCGGCCCCGCCTTTCGCTTCATGCACGGCCATCGTGTCGTGGACGAGCGTGGCAAGGTGCTTGGTTATAAAAACCTCGACGCACTACGCGAGAGCCTCCGCCCCATCCTGCTCCGGCGCACCCGTGTGAGCATCCGACTCGACCTGCCGCCGCGCAGCACCGAAATCGTCAGAATTCCCTGCACCGACGAGCAAAAACAGCTCCACAGCGCGCACATGCAGATCGTCCAGAGCATCACGCGAAAAGCCTTCATCAGCGAAATGGATCTCCTCCGTTTACAAAAGGCCCTCTTGATGGCGCGCCTCTGCGCCGACAGCACGGCTCTCGTGGACAAACAACACCCGGGATTCTCCAGCAAACTGGACCGCCTCACCGAACTCCTCGAACAACTCATCCCCGAGCCCGACCGAAAAATCATCCTCTTCAGTGAATGGACCGGGATGCTCAACCTCATTCAGCCCATCTTGAAGAAGCTCGGAGCAGCCTTCGTTCGCCTCGACGGCCAGGTGCCCCAAAAGCAGCGCAATGCCATTGTTCATCAATTCCAGACCGACCCGAAGTGCCGGTGCTTCCTTACAACCAACGCCGGCAGCACCGGCCTCAATCTCCAGGCCGCAGATACCGTCATCAATATTGACTTGCCATGGAATCCCGCCCTCCTCGAGCAGCGTATCGCCCGTGCCCATCGCATGGGACAAAAGCGAAAAGTTCAAGTCTATCTACTCGTCACCGAGGGCACGATTGAGGAAAATCTCCTCGCCACCCTCTCCGCGAAACACGAACTCGCCGCCGCCGTCCTCGATCCCGACAGCGACCTGAGCGAAGTCCAACTCGTCAGCGGGATGGACGAACTCAAACGCCGTCTCGAAGTCCTCCTCGGAGCCAAGCCCGAGGGCGACAAAGACGTCAGCCAGCAACGGCAGATTGAAGCCGAAATTCTCCAATCCGCCTCCGAACGCAAAGCCCGCGTCTCCGAAGCCGGCGGGCAACTCCTCACCTCAGCCGTGGCGTTTCTCGGTCAGATCATACCAGAAAATGTCGCCCGACCCGCGCCCTCAGTGATCGAGTCCGTGCGCGCCGCCCTCGCCGAATGCGCCGAAACCCATCCGGACGGCACCCTGAGTCTCAACCTCAAACTCCCCAACTCAGAGGCCCTCTCGCAAATGGCCGACGCCCTCGCACGCCTCCTCGCCAAGTGAGATCGCCTTCCCTGTCTCGACACGCTTGGCAATTGCCATTTCCACCATCGAGTGTCGTCGCGGGGAATGCACGCGGTCGAAAACACCGAAGAGTTCATCGGGAAAACGCGCCGGCCGGAAAAAAGACCGCGGCGATATCTATTTCCTCGAACAACTCTTCGCCGCCCGATGGTCGAGTTGCCATCAAGTATGACTTACGAGCAAGTGGTCGCGGAATTTGACGAAATCATCAAAGCCCTCCGTTCACGCGAAGTGCCCCGCGAGCCGAAGGATATCCCAGATTTCAAGATGTGATCTCTTCAAAACGGCAGGCACTCGACGCCACACGACAAAATCTGACCGCCAAGTGACTCTCAAGCGGAGTTGCGATTGCGAAACGACGTTCGTCTTCACAAACTGCCTCCAGCGAGCGAGACGAGCGTTATGAATGAGCCCGCAAGCCACATCACTGCCATCGATCAACAATCAACCACAGACC
>JBBRHN010000201.1:0-5302 GCA_038222685.1 Chthoniobacterales bacterium
TGATGGACGTGCTCAACGCCGCCTCCGCCGCAGGCGTGACCAAACTTTCGTTTAGCTAGAGCGCTGGCATTCCGCCGTCGGAGGAGATGGAGGTAGGTCAAAGTCGCTCTGTCTCGGCCCGGCGAAAATTCCTCGTTCCAAGCAGGCACGGGGATTGCTCATCAACGGGGAATTCGATACAAGTCCAGCACCCAAATCCATGATCGCCATCACCATCGAAAATCTCGTCAAGAAATTCGGCGACGCCGTGGCACTCAACGGCGTGACATTCCGCATCGAGCCGGGCGAGTTGTTTTTTCTTTTGGGGCCCAGCGGATGCGGAAAGACAACGCTCCTCCGCAACATCGCCGGGTTTTACATCCCGGATTCCGGACGCATTCTTTTCGGCGACGAGGACGTGACGAAATTGCCACCGCACAAAAGAAACACGGGAATGATGTTTCAAAGCTACGCTCTCTGGCCGCACATGACCGTCGCAAAAAATGTCGCGTTCGGGCTCGAAGAGCGCCGCGTGCCTTCCGCCGAGTTAAAACAACGCGTGGCCGCCGCGCTCGACTCCGTCCAAATGTCTGCCTATGCCGAGCGCAAAATTGCCCAGCTCTCCGGTGGTCAGCAGCAGCGCGTCGCCCTCGCCCGCGCTCTTGTCATCCGCCCGCGCGCTCTCCTGCTCGACGAACCGCTCTCCAATCTCGATGCCAAGCTCCGCCTCGAAATGCGCACAGAGATTCGCCGCGTCTGCAAAGAGTTCGGTCTCACGGCCATCTACGTGACGCACGACCAGAAGGAGGCCCTTTCCATCTCCGACCGAATGGCCATTCTCGAGAGCGGCCATATTGCTCAGATCGGCGCGCCCGAAGATGTCTATCGCCGTCCTAAGTCGAAGGTCGTCGCCGATTTTATCGGGGAAACCAATTTCATTCCCGGCCGCATTAAATCCAACGGCGGCGCGAAGGCGTTCGTCGAAACCGAGCTCGGCACATTTGAAGGCCATGTCGGCGACCCCGACTGGCATCCCAAGCCCGGTGAAGTCGCCACCCTCTCCGTGCGTCCCGAGTGCTGGACGCTCCGCGAAACGAGTGTTCCGCTCAACTGCGCCGCCGGCCGCATCGGCGATTCAGTTTATCTCGGCGAGGTCGCCCAATACCGGTTCACCACCGCCACGCAGGAGTTGAAAATTTTTGAGCTCAACCCTCACCTCTCCGCCAGATCCGGAGATCGACCGTTTTTTGCGACGGCCAAAGCGGACGACGTCGTCGTGCTGAGACCCTAGGCAGCCATGATTCGCCTGCTCGTTGTCCTCTGCGCAATGGCTGTCGTCGTGGCCCTGCCATTCGCTTTGAAGCCTCGCGAGAACCTGCTCGCGAAGGCCGACGATACCATCATCATCGTCTCGCCTCACAACGAGGCCATTCGCTTCGAATTCACCACCGCCTTCTCAGCCTTCTACCACGCCAAAACCGGACGCACCGTCAAGGTCGACTGGCGACTTCCGGGCGGCACCAGCGAAATTGCCCGCTATCTGAGCGGTGAGTTTTTCGCCGTCTTCGAACGCGAGTGGCGAAAAAGCGGACGGCCTTGGTCCGCCGAAGTTGCGGGCGCTTTCGACAACCCTAAGATCAAACCCGGAGCAGCCCCCTCGTTCGACACGCCCGCTCAAGCCGCACGCCGCGCCTTTCTCGATTCCACCGCTGGCATTGGCATCGATATCTTTTTCGGCGGCGGCGCGTATGATTTCGAACAACAAGCCGCCGCCGGCCGCCTCGTCCCCAGCCGCGTCCTCACCTCGCACGCCCAATGGTTCACCGACGAATCGATTCCGCAAAACGTCTCCGGCGAACCCTTCTACGACGCCGAGGGCCGCTGGATCGGTTCGTGCCTCTCGTCGTTCGGCATTTGCTACAACACCGACGCGCTTCGCCGACTGGGCGTTAAAGAACTCCCGTCCTCATGGCGCGATCTCGCCAATCCCCGCTTCTTCAAACAGGTCGCCCTCGCCGATCCGACCAAAAGCGGCTCGGCAGCCAAGGCCTTTGAAATGGTCATCCAACAACAAATGCAGGACCTCGTGCGCGAATCCGGCACCGATGACCCTTCCATTCTCTCCGTCGGTTGGGCGCGCGGACTTGAAATCATCCAAGCCGCGTCCGCCAATGCCCGCTACTTCACCGACGCCGGCGGCAAAGTCCCCATGGACGTCGCCCTCGGCGATGCCGCCATCGGCATGTGCATCGATTTCTTTGGACGTTTTCAAAGCGAAGCCGTCCGCGTCGGCGATCAACCTTCGCGACTCCAATACTTCACCCCCGCCGGCGGATCGTCCGTCGGCGTCGATCCCATCGCCCTTCTCCGCGGTGCTCCCCATCCCGAAGTCGCCGAGGAATTCATCGCATTCGTTCTCTCCATCGAAGGCCAAAAACTTTGGAACTTCAAAGTCGGCACCCCGGGCGGCCCCGTCAAATATGCCCTCCGCCGTCTCCCCGTTCGCAAAGAACTCTACTCGCCGGAATTCCGAGCCTTGGTCTCCGATCCCGACGTGTTCCCGTATGAAGAAGCCAAACTCTTCACCTACCACCCGAAGTGGACAGGGCCTCTCTTCAAGACCATGGGCTTCATCATCCGCGTCATGTGCCTCGACTCTCACGACGAGCAAGTCGCCGCATGGAAGGCGCTCGTCGCTGCGAAGTTCCCGCGCGAGGCGCTCAAGGTCTTTTCCGATACAAGCGCCGTCAGTTACGAAAAAGCGCTCAACGAAATCCGCCCTACCCTTTCCGCTCAAAACCGCATCGAAGAAGTCCGCCTCGCCAAAGAGCTCGGCGGGCACTTTCGTCAACAATACCGTGAGGCCGAACGCCTCGCCAAAGAAGGCCGCTGATTATGTCCACAAGACTCGCCCGCATCGTCTTTTTTCTCACCGCCACGTTCTTCGCCCTCTTCTTCGTATGGCCCATTTTTGAAGTCCTCCGCGGAGCATTCCTCACTTCCGACGGCCATTTCACCGTCGACTACATCTTCGAGGTTTTCCGCAATCCCATCTATGTCGAAGGCCTCTGGAACTCCCTTCTCATGGGCCTCTGGAGCACAGCCCTCACCGCGCTCATCGCCGTCCCGCTCGCCATCATCAGCGACCGCTACATCTTCCCCGGCAAGACCCTCCTCGGCGCGCTCATCCTTATTCCCATGATCCTTCCGCCGTTCGTCGGCGCCATCGGAGTGAAACAAATCCTCGGCCAGGAAGGCGCGCTCAACGCATTCCTCGAAAACATTGGCCTCATGAATCCGGCCACACCCATGGACTGGCTTGGCGAGAGCCGCTTCTGGGGCGTCATTGTCATGAACGCCCTCCACCTCTATCCCATCCTTTATCTCAACGTCCTCGCCGCCCTCGCCAACGTCGATCCCGCCATGGAGGAAGCCGCCCAAAATCTCGGCTGCACCGGATTCCGCCGATTCCGCAAAATCACCCTCCCGCTCATCATGCCCGGCCTCTTCGCCGGCGGCACCATCATCTTCATCTGGTCCTTCACCGAACTCGGCGTGCCCCTCATGTTTGAGTTCACCCGCGTCACGTCCGTGCAGATTTTTTACGGCATCAAAGACATCGGGGGAAACCCCTTCCCCTTCGCCCTCGTCGCCGTTCTCCTCGTCTCCACCGTCCTCCTCTACGCTGCCGGGAAGTTCCTCTTCGGTCGCGACAACCACGCCATGATGTCCAAAGCCACCAGCCAAGGCGGCCCGCGTCAAACCGGTTGGATCGGCGGCCTCGCCTGCACCTCCGCGTTCGTCTTCATCACCGTCGTCGCCATCCTCCCTCACCTCGGCGTCATCCTCGTCGCCTTCTCAAGCGATTGGTATAACTCCGTCCTCCCCACAGGCTGGACCCTCTCCCATTTCGAAGCCGCCCTCGGCCACAACCTCACCCTCCCTTCCATCCAGAACAGCCTCAAATACGCCGGCCTCGCCACCATCGTCGATCTCATCCTTGGCGTCGCCATTGCTTACGTTGTCGTCCGCACCAAACTCGCCGGACGCCAGATCCTCGACGCCATGGCCATGCTCCCGCTTGCCGTCCCCGGCCTCGTTCTTGCCTTCGGTTATCTGGCCATGACACAGGAAGGCAAACCCTTCGGCTTCCTCAATCCCGCCGTCGATCCCCTCATCATCCTCGTCATCGCCTACTCCGTCCGCCGCCTCCCCTACGTCGTCCGCTCAGCCGCTGCCGGCTTCCAACAAACCAGCGTCACGCTCGAAGAAGCTGCACAAAACCTCGGTTGCCCGCCCCTGCGCACCCTCCGCAGAATCACCATCCCCCTCATCGCAGCCAACCTCCTCGCCGGCTGTCTCCTCGCCTTCTCCTTCGCAATGCTCGAAGTCAGCGACTCCCTCATCCTCGCTCAAAAACAACAGGACTTCCCCATCACCAAAGCCATTTACGAACTCTATCAGCTTCTCGGCGAAGGCCGCTTCATCGCCAGCGCGCTCGGCGTTTGGGCCATGGCCTTCCTCGCCGTCACCATCGTCGGCGCCAGCTTCATCCTCGGCAAAAAACTAGGCGCCATCTTCCGCGTATAACGCGTCTGAGCTAAACGATTGCGACGATCATCCGTACTGCGGGATCTCCGACCCCGCCACTTCTCTCCACGTATGCCGATCTGCAAAAAAACGGGGATGATTTGTCGAGTGTCGGAAGCCCTCCTTCGTCCAACGCAAGCTGCTGCCTTTTAAGCTACCAACCCTCAACAATCATCTCTACGTCCCCATTCACGCCTCCTTGAGGATGGAGCGATCAGCTTCTTTTAAGGCGGCGGTGGCGAGGGTAACTACGTCGGGGTGGAGGGTGTCCCATTCGGCGGGGAGGCCTTCGACGCGGGTGGTCCAGTTTTGGTTGCCGACGGCGCCGGGGACGTTGAAGCGGTCGGGGAGGCCGAAGAGGTCGGTGATCTGGAGGACGGCGAGCCAGGAATTGGAGGCGAAGAGGCCGCGGATGAAGGCGGCGTGGATTTCGGGTGTGAAGGCTTGCGGGACGGGGAGGTCGGGGCAACCGCAGAACGAGAGCATTTCGCGCATAGCTTGCAGGTGCGGCTCCGCGGGGTCGGCGGCCCATCTTTCCCAAAGGACGCGGATGGGCGGATGGTCGTGTGTGGCGAAAGTGGCGAGGCTGAGTCGTTGGTAATCGGCACCTGGGGTCATGTGCCCGTCGGTGTATTCCCATTGCGGGATTTTGAAGCCGGGGACTTCGAGGGCTTCGAGCGTGGGGCGGACGTAGGGGGCGACCTCGCCGAGATCTTCGGCGATGAGACGATGC
>JBBRHN010000202.1:0-5279 GCA_038222685.1 Chthoniobacterales bacterium
TTTACCGTGCAAAGGTCTTATTCCACTATGACGAAAAATTCTTATATGTTGCACTCTGGTGGAGCGATCCGGCCCCGCTCGGCCCGGAGGCTAACGAAGCGAGCATCCCGCCAGGAGACGGCCTGATTCTTTCAATCCCGGGGAAAGACGGGATCACACGCATGGCCTTCTGGCGCGACCCCGCAGGGGCGACAGTTCAGGCCATTGTCGCCAAAGGGGACACTCCCTTTAGCAAAGGGATGCCAATGAAAGGTGTTGTGCAGAGTTACAAGGTTACCGGAGCGAACAGTTATAATCAGGAAATCCAGATCCCTTGGAGCGAAATTGGCGTTGCGCCAGAGGCTGGCATTGTAAAACGTCTCGGCATAGAACTGTGTTTTGGCGGGCTCGATCCATCCGCTGGCTACATGGCCTATCTCCGTGACATCGCGGCTGGAAAGCATACCAGCGGCAACCGCTTTGGCGGCAACATGTGCTGGGGATTCATGGATGGCATCCGCACCCTGGAACAGGTCGCCCCAACCTATGATCCGTCCACAGGCGCATTAGTTAAGCTGATGCCGGCAGGCTCTGCCGCCCGTCCGAACCCGGCAGTGATGTATGACGGAAACGAGCAGACACGAACAACGGAGATGATCGCCGTCCCCGCTGGAAAAATCATAGTGGACGGCAAGATGGAGCCGGGGGAATGGGATGCAAAAAGCGCCACCCGAATTGCCTCCGAACCAACACTTTTCCCGAATCGCTACGCTGCGGATGTCAATTGGGCGTATGACGACAAAGGGCTTTATGTCGGCCTATACATGCGCACCGGGGGGCCTCACCTGAACATCAACAACCCAAAAACAGTGGCCCATGGCTTCGATGGCGGCGATGCGATTCAGATCCGCCTCGCCACTGGCACCGCCAGCAGCGGAACAAGCCGTATCAGCCACATTGATGCTTGGTATTACAACTCGGCAAAACAGCCTGCCATCAGCATCATCTATGGCGCGAAACTCAACGAAGGCAAGGAGCCTGACGCCATCGCAAAAGGCGCGGCACTGGCGATAAAGACCGCTGCCGACGGAGGTTATACCGAGGAGATCTTCCTTCCATGGAGCCTGATCACAATGGACGGAAAACCGATGAAGACCGGAGATGAGTTCCGGGCTGTATTAGACGTATTCTTCAGCGGCCTCGAAGGCAACCGCATCCCGTATATCGTCAATGCCAGGATTGAACAGCCTTCGGGAGTAGCCGTCATTCCATTCACCGCGCCGGAAGATGGCAACTATACTGTGGTGATCGTCGATTCCACCACCGGACAGACCATCCGCCGCCTCGCCAATATCGAGAAGATGCGTAAGGGGCAGAAAGTCGTGGAATGGGACGGCATGGATGACAACGGAGTTCCTGCCAAACCGGGAAAATACGAATACAAGGGGCTGCGCCACAGCGGCATCGGTCTGAAATATCTTATGACCCTCAACAACCCCGGCACACCACCGTGGCAGACCGACGACGGGAAAGGCGAATGGGGCGGAGACCACAGCCCTCCACAAACGGTAGCCGCAGATTCCGCCGGAATCTATTTCGGCTGGCCATCTGCTGAGGATGGCAACGGCATTATCGGCTGCGATCTCGACGGCAAAAAACTCTGGGGCTTCTTCGGGACCCCATTCCCGTCGGCGGCCGGGGGGGTGGCCATACTGGCAGTTGACGGAGACAGCCTCTATTTCGCACACGAGGCTCGCCGCCCTCCGTTGAAAGGCGAAAACGAGTTGGGTTACTTTCGGACAGCCATCACCTGCCTTGACAAAAAAACGGGCTTCCGCCGTGGATTCTCAACCGCAAAACCATACCATGAAGTATCCACCCATGACACGTCCCAAGTGAAGACCGGCTGGGAATGGGATATCATCGCCTCGAAAAGCCACTCGCTGGACAACAGTGGAATCCGCGACGACTATTGGTTCAGCGGGCGCTCCGCCGGCGTTAACCTCTCCGGCCTGGCGGTGAAGGATGGCAAAATCTATGTCAGCCTTCGCGTCCCGGGCGAAATTGTTGTCTATAGTTCCACGGACATGTCGGAACTGTCGAGATGGAAACTTGCGAAACCCGC
The DNA here is from genome assembly GCA_038222685.1 of Chthoniobacterales bacterium. Classification (GTDB taxonomy): domain Bacteria; phylum Verrucomicrobiota; class Verrucomicrobiia; order Chthoniobacterales; family Terrimicrobiaceae; genus JBBRHN01. Next base: position 2,105 of record JBBRHN010000202.1, read on the forward strand.
AGGTCTGGCATTCTCCAAAGACGGCAAACTTTTTGGCATCAGCGACAAGAATGTTGTTCAGATCAACCTTGCGGACGGGAAAGCCACGCCGGTGATCAGTGACGGCTTGGAGGCTCCGGTGGCATTGGCGGTTGACGGCAACGGTGAGATTTACGTGTCCGACTGGGGTGCCGCTCAATGTGTGAAGGTATTTAATCCCAAAGGCAAACAGATCCGGACCATCGGAAAACCAGGCGGACGTGCATGGATCGGAGCCTATGATCCGAACGGCATGCTGCTTCCGCGCGGACTCGCCATAGACAAGAACGGAAAACTCTGGGTCACAGAGGATGAGAACAAGCCGCGCCGAATCAGCGTATGGGATGCGAAATCGGGTGCCTTCGCAAAGGAATTCATCGGAGGTGTCTCCTACGGAGCAAGCCAGGGCGGCATGATCGATCCGGCAAACCCCGACCGCGCCTACTCCGATGGCGTATGGTTCAGCATCGACCTGAAAAAAGAAGGATACCAGCCGCTGTTCTCTCTCGGGCGAAGGTCTTCCATAGACAACTACCTATCCGAGCTCAACGGTAACTTCGGCTTTACTCACCGTTTTATGAAAGCCAATGGACGCCGCTTTCTTTCAGTCACCAGGCCAAATCAACTTCTCGTGGGTGAACTCAAGACTGATGGCTCATGGCAGCCGAACATAGTGATCGGCGGAATCCTCAGCAGCAATAATCCTGAAACCAAACCGGAGGACAAGCTGCTCTGGCGCGACCGCCCGGCTCCTGCTTTCTTCGCAAACCACGCGGGGGAGAACTACATCTGGACCGACGCAAACTTGGACGGGTTGATGCAGGAGGAAGAGTTCCAGTGGCGCAAACAGGACAATGAAAACTTTCCCGGCTGGAACGGATATTGGGGGTCGGGAATGTTCGACAAGGACATGAACGCATATAAAGGGGGAGGTGGTAAGGTGGTCCGTTTCGCCATCCAGGGATGGAACGAAAACGGAACTCCGAAATATGACATCAATGACGCCAAGGTGGTAGTCAACCAGAGTGCGGGATTCAGATCTGCGAGCGTAGATTCTCGCAACTGGGTGATGACTCTCAATCCCGCCGAGACAAAGAAATACGGCGAGAAGAACCAGACGCTTTCCGGATTTGATGCTGAGGGAAAACTCCGCTGGAGCATCCCCACGAGCGGAGACTACCGGCGGACAGATAGCATCAGCGGCGAAGGGCTCATAGGGCCCATCGATGCGGGCGGTGAAATCGGCGATGTCGTGGCCGTGACGCAGTGGCATGGAGTCCATGTGCCGCTCATCACTACCGACGGTCTGCTCTTCGCAAAACTCCTCCGTGATCCGGCCGAGGGCGGAGAACCGGGCCCGGACCTTTACAAGGGGGAAACAGTCCAATACTTAAACAAACTGGACGATGGACGCGTGATCCTCGCCCACGGCAAGAACGCCCATCACTTCATGCAAGTAACAGGCCTTGATACTGTCAGGCGTTTTTCCGGCTCCTTCGAACTGACAGAGGAACAGGCGCAACAGGCTCAGGCAAAGGTCTCTGAACAGAAGGCTAAGAGTGATGAGATTGCGCCGATTCGCATCGCACTCGCAAAGAATCCGCCAGCAGTGGACGGCAAGCTGGATGATTGGGACTGGAAATCTGCAAGCACCATCGGTTCCAAGGACGGAATGCCCCGAGCGGAAGTCGCGTTGCAAACGGTCGGGAAAAATCTCTATGCCGCATTCAAGGTCTTCAAGAAAGGTGCTTATCTGAACACGGCAAAAGACGATCCTGCGCAGATCTTCCTCAGTGGTGATGCGGTGGAACTGCGCTTCCGCGCGGATCCTGCGGCGGATGCAAAAGAAAAGATGCCTGTCATGGGGGATTGCCGACTAGTCATCGGCAAACGCGCCGGCAAGCCTGTCGCCGTCCTCTATCGTGCCGTTGTTCCCAACGCTAAGAATCCCGTAGTCTTCCGCAATCCCGGCGGAAGGGAAGTCAGCTTCGATTCGGTGGAGGTGCTCAAGGATGCCGTTGTCACGATTATCGACACCGAGGATGGATATCTTGTCGAGGCCTCCCTCCCGATTGATTTTCTCGGAGGAAACCTCTGGCCCAACCGGAGCATTCCAGGTGACGCGGGAATCATTGTCGCCGATTCGACCGGACGCCGCGTCGTCCGAATCTGCCGCTTCAATAAAGACACCCAAGTCGTCAGCGATATTCCCACCGAGGCCGCCCTCCAGCCAGAAAATTGGGGGACGTTTCAGATAGAAAATAAATGAATCGGGAATTGGCAGAGAGCGCAAGTTCCCACTGGACGGACGCCTGCGGCAGGCGGCCTCCCTCCGGTCGGCTCTACCACGATGAAGCGCACCCCTTCGTGCCCACCCGGCAGGGATGGCTCGCCGAGCCGTCCGATTTCATTCGACGGACGCCTACGGCGAGGCGTCCCTACCACGGAAAACCGCGCCCTTCGTGCCCACCCGGTAGGGATGGCTCGCCGAGCCGTCCGACTTCTTCGAAGGCCGGGATTCCAGGTCGGATGGTGCGGATCGATGAGCCGAAACAACTCCTAACCCATTTCGCATTCGCGCGATGTGCGCAAACCATGCATCGAATTTCGTTTCGACAACAAAAGTGTAAATCTATATTGCTTATATTTCCCATTCAGGCACGATACACTTCACCCCAACCAATCCCCGCACACATACATTATGAAACATGCCGCTTCCCTCCTTATTGGTTTGACTCTCGTTCTCCTGATCACGCAGCCTCCGGTCGCCTCCGCCGCCGAAAACCTGATTCCCAACGGGGATCTGGAGCAGGTGCCGGCTGCTGCATCGGGGGTCCCGTCTCCCATGGCCGTGTGGAACAGTGTTCAGGATCGGTCAGTCAGCGAGGTTTCCCTCTCGACGGAGGAAAAAACTTCGGGAGAAAACAGCCTGCATATCTCGCGGCTCGATGAGCCGAAGGGAGGAAACACTCGTGTGAGTATCCGCGGATCAAAGCTGATCTCTGTCGAGCCCGGCAAGCGGTATTTCTTTTCCTGCCAGGCCAAATGCACACAGTCTAAGATCGCGATCTTGATTAAAGCCTTCAATTCCAGCAAAGAGGAGTTTCCCCTCGGATTGGAGGATGCAGTGACCACGACCCAGGGAGCGACGTTGGGC